>CAZUOK010000050.1:250-5037 GCA_964622145.1 Candidatus Woesearchaeota archaeon
ATCTTAGATTTGAGAGAAGTTGGGTGAAGAAAGAAGATCTTTTAAGGGCTTCGGAGAGGAAGGATGTTAGATGTATTTGCTTCTTCGGGGGAGATCCTTCAAGTCAAATTGTGAATTCCATTTCGGTTGGAGAATCTCTAAAGGAAAGGATTAGGGTCTGTTGGGAGACAAATGGGATAATAAAAAAGAGTTTTTTGAAAAGGATGGTTGAAATAGCCTCTGAGAGTGGTGGTATAATAAAGTTTGATTTCAAAGCATACAACGATAGTATTTACAGAGCCCTAACAGGATTCACAAACAAACCGTTAATAGAGAATCTGAAATACTTCAAAAAGATTGATTGGGAAGGGAACCTCCTTGTCTGCTCCACCCTTCTTGTTCCCAATTATATAAATGAGGAGGAAGTCCAATGCATAGCGGAGTTCTTATCAAACATAAGTGAAGACATACCCCTAATACTCCTGGCCTTCAGTCCGGAATACCTCATGAAAGACCTAGGGTACACGAAAAAGGAAACGGCGATGAGGTGCTATGAAATCGCAAAAGAATATTTAAGGGAGGTATATATAGGGAACTACTGGCTGTTAAGGGAGTGAGGATGGAGAGGCTAATAATCGGAGTACCCTCCACCTTTACATCTGTTGACAGTAGGAAGTTAAGGACTCACATTATTGGGAGGATTGCAAGATTCTTTGGCATATTTAGGGTTACTCATGTCTTTGTTTATTACGACAAGGATCCGAAGTTTGATTCTCATGCTCTTGGGAAGTACATTGTGAAGGTCTTAAAATACGCTGTGACCCCTCCTCCTCTGAAGAAGTTTGCCTTCCCTTATTCCGAAGAGTACAAAGACTTTGGTTATATTGCCCCTCTCCAAATAAGGTCTCACTTTAAGGATAGAGTGGGGAGATTCCAGTGGGGTGTTGTGACGGAAGAAGGAAGGCTTGTCTACTTGAAGAGGGGGAAGATTTCTAGAAAGAGAATTGATCTGGACAGACTGAGGAGGGAAGGCTATTCCCTAAACCTCCCTCAATTGGTTGTGCTTGAAAATGAGAAAATAGTTTCACCTCTAAGGTTAAACAGAAGGGAGTACATAGGATTTTGGGCAAGGTATTTTAACAGGGGGTTACATTCCATGATAGAATTTTGTAAGAAGAATTTTGATGTATTTGTTATTGGGACTTCGAGGAAGGGGAAGTACTTCAGGGAAGTAGAGGAAGAAATCATTGAAAACTCTGATAAAGACTTCCTAATAGTCTTTGGAAGCGCCCACAGAGGAATATCTAATATGGAAGGATTCAGAGAGGAGGACTACGACGTTATATTAAACCTTTTCAAGGACCAGGAAACGAAGACGATAAGGACGGAGGAGGCAATACCCCTTGTCTTGGAACTCCTGAACGTGCTCCTGGAATCTTAACGATACTTTACGATTACCGTTAAGTTTTTACTTTACTATAGCTTTACGATAAAGTATACTTCCTCCTAGGCCCCCTACCAACAGCCCTTACAAGACCCATAGAAATTAGTCTTTTCAGCCTGTTCAAGACAGCTGGCTTGGAAAGTCCAATCTTTTCAGCTATTTGACTTGAGCTAAGCTCTTTGTTTTTAAGTATTTCCAGAATCATCTTGTCAATTTCATCAAATTCTTCACTTTTCAGAGTCTTCTTAAAGATCACATCAAACTTCATAGGAGAGGTTCTAAATTCAATCTCAACAAAAGGATGTCTCTCACATTCCTCTCTCATCATCCTTATACCATATCCAAGCTTTTCTATGTATCCAGCATCCTTCATCAAAGTACAAAGGACGGGATTTCTAGGTATGTGGTCAGGATCGTTTAGGTCAACTCCCGGGACAAGACTACCTGGTGACCTTACAACAATCCTATCGGGATATAAAAATACCCTTATATCCGCCTCAATTCCATAATTCCTGTGTACAACGGCATTTGTTATGGCCTCCCTGATCGCCCTCACAGGATATTCATACACCTTTCTCCTCTCAGCACCCACAATAATTTCTAGAATTTCCATCTTTTCCTTTATGTACTCTACAGAATCCTCTACAATCCTCCATACGGGCCCCTTAAATTCTTTTGTTCTCACTGGTTCTCCTTTTTTGTTCACCTCAACAACTCTCAGCCCAGCATTTGGCAAATAATCCTGAGGGTTTTCATGGAAAAATAGCAGGCCTCCAAAAGTTAAGTAGAGCTTTCCTTTAACCCTTACAATAGCTTGTACAGATCTAAGATAAAGGAGCTTGTCTTTTACCTTTACCTTCGAGAAAAACCAGTTCAGGATATCTTTACTAGCTTCTCTAAAAGGTACTCCACTATTTGCCTTGTCAAATTCTATCTCGAGACTGTCTATTAATATTGCCCTGAGCTCCGAAAGTTCGAGGGGCCTCCTTCCGGTTCCTATTCTGATGTAGGCAACACCACCTATTGTCACAAGCTTTGGAGATTTTTCTACCTTTATGACAAGGATCTTCTTACCCCCTATATCAAACTCTTCCATTTCGATGTCCGGCTTGGGGATAAGGGGGAGGAGAAGAGTTCCTATCTTCTTTTTGTCTCCTTTAAATCCTACAATCCTTCCTGTATCATCAACTCCTATTATTATGTATCCTCCTTCCGCATTTGCAAGAGCACAGATATCTTTTGCAATATCCTTTGGTATTTCCCTCTTAAACTCCACCCTCTGATTCTCTCCACCAGCAATTAACCTTAAAACTTCTTCTATTTCCACAGTTTTTTTGTTGAGAAACCTCCTTTAAAAACTTTACGATACTTTACGATTACCGTTAAGTTTTTACTTTACTATAGCTTTACGATCAGCAATCCCCCAGCTCATCACCCCTCAGTCTCCGGACAATTTCATCAGCAATAAAAGAGAGTACTGTAGGATTTTATATAATTAGCTGAAGTCGTATTGTCGTCGCCAAGCTTCTTTGATAAGATGTGAAACGCGTACACAACCTATCATTCTTTCTTAATCCTTCTCAGGCTCACCCCCATTTTTGATAATTTCTTCCACTCTCTTCGAGAATTCCAGAAGGGATTGTTATCCGCAAGCACACAAACCACTTTTCCTTCAAGGAACGCAGTGATGTTTCGAAATTTATCCTTGCTTCTTCCAGATAACTATAGCCTTCCTTCCATTTCAAGACATAGGTTAGGATTTGTTTTGGTATTATAATCGTCAAGGAGCCTATCAGAAGGACAAAGAATTAAGAGAGAAAGGCTTTTAATTGGGTGTATTTTGGGGGTTGTTATCTCAAATTTAAAGAAAGGGTTACCATTACATCTTTGGCTTAAAGGCTATTGACAAGGATTTCGTTGAAGTGGTCGCAGAGGTTTTTGGAAGCTTGGCTTTACTCTGAAGATAAGATATGAGAGATCCTACGAGAAGCAATAGATGGGTTGTGGAGGTCAAAAGCAAACATCTGTACCAATTTTTTAGCCAGGAGGATGAAAAGCTATTTAGGACTGCAGAAAATTATCCAGAAGACTTCCTTAGAGGACTATGGGAATAGAACACAGAATTTTCTTAAAGACAAGGAAAGGGGGTTGTGAGATGTAGAGGGATCCCCTACAGGGCAAACGTGGATGTTTACGATCTTTTGATCACAAAGAAATTTAGCATCTTAAAGTTCTACAAGAAGGTAAACTTCTCAATAAGGGAGGAAGAGGAGAAGGCTCGAAGAGTTTTTGTTTGGCTGTAATATAGCGGGGGCCGGATTTGAACCGGCGACCTCGGGGTTATGAGCCCCGCGAGCACTCCAGGCTGCTCTACCCCGCTCCAAAAGTGATAACTATAAACTGTCTTTATAAATTTTTCTCACAGTAGTAGTCGGTAAGGTTGAAGGGAATCTTGACAGACTTGAATTCTATGCTTACAAGGTCGTATTTTGGAATGTAGACAACAACTCTACTTTCCAGACCATCTCTGATATAACAACTCGCTTTTTCCCTAACAAAGTAGGTCTTGTTTCCAGAAATAAGAATTATAGGATTGTCCAAAGAGTTTTTGATGAAGGTGATATCATTGATTGTAAATACATCAACGTTGAGGGTTGTTAGAACATTACCACAAAGTATGGGATACAGTACCCCGCAAAGGTAAGCTAAGCATGCACCGAAGGTGAAAGTTCCCAACAAGAACACAAAATAAATCATAAACACTCTTACATATTTCTTCCAGAGCACTTTTTCTATCAAGATTTCAACGAAGGCCAGTATAGGAATACTAACAAATATAACTAATATTACCCCTGATTTAAGGAGCTTTATCAGGATTTCTAATACAATTACTAGGAGTTTTTGAGTGACTTCTTCCATCGTAGCAGTATAGCTAAATTTTTCTGTTAAAAACTCCTTGTAGTCTGACCATCCTTCAAAAAACCAGACAAGTACCACTATAAATAACATCATATTTGCGAAGGAAAGCATCTCCCTCCATAGAGAGTATGCTTGTAGGCTTTTTGGAAACACTTTCTTTAATATGAAATCACTGAGTATTAATAGCGTGAAGTATATGAACAGTACTAGAGGTAACTTAAGTACAAGAAGGCTTTTTATGGGAGAACCAACTGGGGAGAGTAAGGTCCCAAATAGGATAAGCAATATAACAAAATTTTTTCTATGGTCCTTACAACATTTTTAGTTAAAAGGATATAGTACAGTACAAAAACCATTATCCAAAGTCCCAAAACGAAATTTGTTGAGAGAAAGAAAGTTCCAATTATTGAAAGCATGGATTCAATCTTTTTAGTGTCCACTCTCT
>CAZUOK010000051.1:0-4835 GCA_964622145.1 Candidatus Woesearchaeota archaeon
ATGTTATAATAAGTGTTGGTCTCGCTGGTTGTTTGACTGCAGAGAATATTGCTAGATACTTCGGTGTTCTTCTTGACGAAGAATTCTCAGATATAGGAGTAAGAGTTGAAATGCCTATTTTGAGGTCTTCTGAGAAACTTTTGAATAGGGTCTATGATATCAAAATAAGAGTAACATCTAACGGCATATCTGCAAGGACATTCTGCGTTAATCCTAAAGGGTATGTTTTAACGGAATATCATCATGAATTGGGAATTAAAGGCGTTAATGGACATGCTTATAGAGAGCAAAGAAGATCTTCTTATGTAAATTTTGCTATACTTTGTCGTATAACAAAAAACTTTTCAGATTACCCTAGAGAAACTGTAATAAGTATTGCTAAAAAGATAAATGCCATTTGTTGTGGATACCCTGGTTACACAATACTTTCCTCTGACAATATGTCTTCTAAAGAAATTTTACCTACTAATCCCAAAGCCAGATACAATAAGAGCATTATGGATATTTTTCCTCTACCATTGAAAGACGTTATTGAAACTTGTCTTGAGAAAGTATTTGAGTTTATGATTGGAGAACCTAGCAAGCATCCTCCATATATAATCTACGCTCCTGAAATAAAATATTTCCAAAAGCCTGTTGATATTGAGGATACATGCAAGATAAAGGCTAATTATGACATTTACTACGTTGGCAACGCTTCAGGATATACCGTAAATCTTATGGGTGCTGCTGTAATAGGAAGAATCTCTGCAAAGTCAATATGTGGTGAAATATAGTATGATAGTGGAGTTAGCGTCTAAAATAGATTTAGATAAAACCATGCTAATACAAATTCCCGCTTTAGCATGGGTAAAGGAGGGCAAACTATACAAAAGAATACTATTTACAGATAATGGAAAGAAGGAGGTTGTAATACAACAAATCGATAACCATAGAATACTATGCTCCGATTCCGAGATAAAAAGCTATTTCGCATTTCCTTTGTGCTCAATTGATGTCAAATCAACAGTTTTACGTAAGCTTCTCGAATATTACAATAGTATTTATTATATGAAAACAGATCCCTTTGAAGCTATACTTATTACGATATTATCTCAAGGTAGAACGGGGGAAGCTACAAGAAAAGCGTTCTATACTCTTTGCAAAAATATACCAGTTTTATCTCCAGAAGCAATTATAAAGATAGGAGAGAACAAGCTCAGAGATCTTATTAAGAGTGCAGGTCCATACAAAGCCAAATACATTACTGAAATGTGCAAATATATTATTGAAAACTGTATTGATTTAGCTAAATTGGAGCGATATTCCTCGCTTAGAATAATAAAGATCCTTAGTAGATTACCTGGTATTGGGATTAAAACTGCGGCATGTGTTGCTGTTTACGCTTATCTTAGAGACGACGTCTTCCCAATAGATACTCACTTTTTTAGAGTCTCAAATAGAATAGGTCTCCTCAACATAAGAAGGATACCATCAACTCTGGAAGAATATATTCACATCCTAAACGCATCAAAAAAACTTGGAAACTTAGGATATGCCCATATTCTTCTAGTAATGCTAGGAAAAGAAATATGTAATAGTAGAAATCCTAAATGCAATATTTGTCCAGTTAAAGAATATTGCAGGTGGTATTATGAGAATAGATGTCGTTGAAAGAGATCCAAATAAATTGAAAAGAATACCTAACGTACCAAAGAATAAAGATATTGAGATAACAGTGGAAGACAGTTTTTCTTTCTTCTGTATTATTGGTAGGGACACAACAAATTGTACTGTTAGGGTTTCTTATAAACCCAATGAATGGCTATTAGAACTTATATCATTTCGAGATTATCTTAAAACAATTAAAAAAGGTATACTCGAAACAGTCTGCTATACAATAGCTGAAGATCTTCTAAATGTTTTAAATTGCTCAGAAATTGTCGTTGAAGTTACAGGTGTCACGCAAACTCATGGGAAAACAACAGTTAAAGTTAGACTCGTTCAAAATTCTTAGCCTATAACCTCCCAGTCAAAGATGCCATAAAAATTCTGTAGGTCACGTATAAGAGCAAAATATGAAGAGTATAGTGAGGATTTATCCAGAGCATTAAGACAAAGAGAATTGCGAAGAATATTGGAGTTAAACTCTCATATTCTGCGACCTTTACTTCAGTTCCTATCACTTCTTTTCCCTTATACTCAACAGGAACTCGAAACTTCTTCAAAAAGAGTCTTACTTTGTTATTTCTCAAGCAAGCCTTAAAGTCATAGACTAAAAGAATCAAACTGTCAAGGACTTCAGCTTTTATTAGTTGCTCCAAGACCTTCACAGTTCTAACATCAGAATACTCAAAATTATTAATTATTAGCTTGAAAATTCTTCTTCCCTTAAATAACATTATAATTTCTTCGAGCTTTTCGCTTGCACTTTTCTTTCCGGATATTACGGATCTCTCGGCAAGTTTCTCAACTATTGTTTTCATGCTCGGATGCTCTACAAGGATATGATCTTCACATTGTTCTAAGACTTGTCTCTCCTCCTTGTTCTTCAATATTATCATTTTGATCAAGATGTTTTTATGCATTTTCTGCTGCCTGCTGTGAATGGTACACAGATAGATGATAGTTTCCCACTTCCATCTCCTTCTCAGCCAGCTTCAAAAAGTCCATCGCGTATTTAACATTCTTGGACTCCATACCTTACCACCGTATTTCACAATCCAATTTTCCTTTCTGTGGAGGGCTGTATAAAGATTCTTTCCCCTTTTGAAAGTGCCATCATCTTTTATTACAATCCCTTCTAAAAATATTATAAGAAGCTGAGGATTTCCCTCCAATATCCTATCAAAGAACTCTTTCTTTGTCAAATTCACTATAGAAAGGACTTTCCCAAATCTTTCGAAAAAGTCTCTCATTAGCTTTCCTCTATCTATCTTACTCTCACTTATTACCAGTACATCCACATCACTACTCTTTTTATTTTCACCTCTCGCATAGGACCCAAACAGTATTACTGAGTGTATTCCATTAATCCCATCAAAGAATTTCCTCAACTCCTCGATCACAAGACAATTCTTATTAAGATTTCTTTATAACCTTAACCCTATGCTGTTGTACACGCTTGCTCTTGTCTCAACCTACTTGTTCCTAAAGTTCTGGGAAGGGTTTGCAAAGGAGAAGGGGTTTGTTGGGAGGGATATCAATAAATATGGGGAAGTGTATGTCCCTGAGGGAGGAGGAATCCCTGTTTTTATAATGTTCTTATTCTTCCTGAGCTTTTTGTTACCAAATAATCCCGAATTCCATTATCTCCTCATCCCAACCTTTCTCGGATTCTTGATTGGAGCTCTGGATGACGTCTGGAAGCCTGGAGGATTGCCTTGGAAAGTAAAACTTCTCTTAACTTTTCTGGTCCCACTATCCGTCCTACCATTCCTTGACAAGACAACTGTTGATTTTTACTTCTTCAAGATAGATTCTAGGATTTTTTATCTGATAATCTTTACAATAATTGGGATTGGGTGGACAAATGCTGTAAACACTCTCGCAGGATTCAATGGGATAGAAGCTGGTCTTTCCATTGTAATTTTACTAACACTATCCTTCCTCTCTCCCGAAAGGCCTATGATATATCTTATGGTGTTCTGTCTCCTTGCCTTCCTTATAGAAAACTGGTACCCCGCGAAAGTCTTTCCAGGGGATTCCCTGACTTATGGGGTTGGAGCATTCATAGCAGCAATTTCTATGAAGAATGGATTTCTGTGGCAAAGCTTCTTTTTATTAATTCCCTACTTTATAGACAACATTTGGATGCCAAGATTTTTCTGGAACTACTTTGTAAAGAAGGAGAAGAAGGAAGTTCCGAAGGTGTTTGGTATACCTCAGCCAGATGGCTCAATAGAAATCCCAGATTTCCCAGATTTCTTAGGGATATTTGGAAGAATTATAAAGAAGATTAAGGGGAGGTGTTACGAATACGAGATAACAATCTCCGCAATCCTTGTTGAAGCACTTTGTGGATTGTTGGTCATGCTACTGTCCTAAAGTTTTTAAATAAAGGGGGGAACGCAGCTCCTATGAAAGGATACTTTTTGAGGGAGCCTTTAGATCTTACCGGTGATAACTTTCTGTTAGTAGTTGATGACTATGGAAATTTTCTGAACCTGAATGCTGACTGGAGAAGATATAAACCTTGGATTTGTTCTCTCCCAGTTTCGAGAGAAATAGCTGAAAGATTGGATCCTGTCTTTAACAAAAGGAGAAGTGCACTTGATTATCCATTTAAAAGGATCTTTCTCTGCCCAAACTCGGAGAGAAATTTCAGGTATTTAAAGGGAAAGATAGAGAAAGTTATTGACATTACAAACTCTGAGAGCTTTCTTCTAGATTATTTTAGATTTCCAAATAGATTAAGAAACTTCTTTTCTTTTGTTGATGACAATGAATTTTGCTTTTGTAAGTATTGTCAAAAGAAGTTTGAAGAAGTGTTTGGTAAGAGCATATTTGAGGCGAGTGAAAGAGAATTCATAGAATTTAGGGCCCTTTCAATCTATGATCTTGCAAAAAGAATAAGGGAAGAGTTTGAAGGTTTTGAAGTGTATGTTTGCTTGAGAGCAGATCTTGACATGGCCTTCTTAGGAAATGGGCAGGACTGGAGATTGTTGAGAAAAGTCTTTGACAGGCTATTCGTCATGGCATACTTCAAGGATGAGGGGTATGATATGGATTGGTTTAGAAAGGTCTTGGATGAAAAGGACAAAATTCTTGGAGAAAAAGGGGAAATAATTGTGAAGGACTACGAAGTCAAGGATGCTATGAGCATAACAAAAGATTTTTATGTACTGATTGGTTAT
>CAZUOK010000052.1:0-3072 GCA_964622145.1 Candidatus Woesearchaeota archaeon
TAGATCACGATCTCTTGTTTATAGATTACTTGAGTGATTCCGTCATGGTATTTGAAGGGGAGCCTGGAAAGTTTGGGATTGCAAACAAACCTGAAGATCTCAGAAGTGGGTTCAACAGATTTCTCAAGATGCTTGGGATAACAGTAAGGAGAGATCCGGAATCAAAGAGACCAAGAATAAACAAGCCTGGAAGCAAGAAAGATAGGGAACAAAAAGAAAAAGGAGAATATTACTACATCTAGACAAGGAATAGGACCCTTATGAAAGATCTTATTGATGCTGATGCTGAAATAAATATCAAACCATAGAGTATTAGCCTCTCAAACTCCTTCTCCCTATCCAATAGGAGGAAGAAGGCATAGGAAACAAACAATCTTATTGTTGGATATAAGAAAGGATTTTTCTCTAATAGAAATCTCGGTATTGGATGCTTTTCTACATATCCAAAGAAATTAACTGAAAATACTGGGACTATTGAGTCCAATGCTGAAAAAAATAGGAGATAAAAGAGTTCCTCATCTTTTAACATAAGGAGGGGGGTAAGAGGTATCAGGAATAAGAAAGAATAGTAGTTTATCCTACCTACCTTTACAAACACCAAGGATATTAGTAGGATTGAAAATGTTATGTTTACAGCACATAATGCTCTATAAGGTATCCCAAACTTCTTTCTAAGGAGTATTTCAAAAATTCCAAAGGATCCGGCAAGATACCAAACACCTGGTGTTACTGTCAAGAAGTTTCTCTCCAATATTTTTGCATCTTCAAGAACTCTCATGGATGCTCCAAGAAGGGCTATGGTTAAAGAAAATCTCAAAAGTCCTTTATCGACATCTATCCCAAATCTTTCAAAGAACTCTTTTGTTAGATAAAGTGTTGCTATAGCCAAGATTCCTAAAAGCAACTCAGTCTTTATTGTGTACATCCTTTCACCCATAGAGCTTCTGTTGTATTAGGGTTATGAGATAATCTATCCTCTGGATTAGAAAGTCTATCCTCTGAGAAAGCCTCTGCATATCAAATCTTAGCATATCAATTTTTTGCTCTATTATCCTTAGGTCCCCAATCTGTTGTTCATAGCTCCCAATTTCTGTCTTCCTCTCTCTTTCAACAGGGGGTGTTATCTCTATTTTTTCTCTCTTTATCTCCTCAATCTCCTCCCCCAGATCCTCACCTATCTCTTCCTCTATGTCAAACTCATCCTCCTCCTTCTTCTTCCTGAACAGCCTTATCATACTTCAACCTCCCCATATAAAATATATAAAGGCTTTCCTCCTCTCTTTCTTTGTGGAAAAAAAGAAGGTCCTCGATATACTAAAGGAGATAGAGGATGATGATAGGAAGATAGGGGAAACAAAGATTGTTATAGGGACAAATAGGAGAATTTTGGATGACGTTTATCCAAAGATTATTGGTTTCCTGAAGAAAAATGGATGGGAGGTCGTGAAACACTTTGAAAAGATAACCGTAACCCCAATGGCTACTGGTACAGAGAGGGTCTTCGCAAGGTTGCAATCCGCCCAGGAGAGGGCAATATCCCTTGGAGGCCAGATTGGAAGCATGACGAGGACAGCCTTCCAAATATTCAACGACATCGTTAAGCTTGAGCAATTGGCTATGCTATTAGATCAGTACAAGAATGCAAAGGATGAAAGAGAGAAAGCTAGTGCATTGAAAAGACTAAAGCAGTATTGGGCGATGAAGGTTGATCCAACGGAATCCGGTGCGGGGAGCATAGATAATTTGGCTGTCAGATATGGGATGAGCATATTAAGAGATGCCTTCTACGCTGTCGACACAATTGAGGAAGCTGAAAAACTTGATATAAATGAAAGGATAAAGAGGATATTGATAATAAAGCTTAGAAGTTTTTATAATTGGCTTGATCTAGCAATGGAGGAAGTTCCTAGAAGGTTGGAATTTATGAGGAGATATCTAAAGCAACACATGACCTGGATAAAGACATATCTCGAGTGGTTGAAGCCATACTTGAGGATAACAAAGGTTTTAAGATTTTACAGACCAGAAAGGGCTGATGTCCTTGAGCTTGTGGACCAGGTCTTTGTTACCTCAGGATTGTTGGCATTCAAGGAAATAAAAAGAGATTCCGAGGAAGGGCTCCTATGCTTGCAAATCCTCCTCGATGAAATAAGCAGAATAGGTGGGGCTGCTGTAAGACCCAGAGGAGAAGCGATTGTGAGAAAGGGAAGGCTTGAGGTAACACTGAGATGTTATCTTCTAAAGGATGGGGAGAAGAAAAAGTTGAAGGAAGCGATAAAGAAGGAAGAAGAGCTTATGATAGAGGAAGAACTAGGATCTTCCTTGACAGAAATGATAAAGGAAATGGAAAACTACCTAAAAAGCTCTGAAAAAAGGGCGAAAAAATACTATGAAAGACTGATTGGAGAAGGAAGGGAGGAAGAGAAAAAAGAAAAGAAAAAGGGATTTCTTGATAGGTTGAAGGAGGAAACAGAGTTTATAGGACCTATAATAGAATTCATTGGGAGAATTGGGAGGAAAAAGAAGGAAAAAAAGAAGGAGGAGAAGAAGGAAAAGGAGTACAGCACAGGAGATTACATAAAGAAAGGGGCAAGGGATGAATATGACAAGGTTAGGGAAGGTTTGAAAAAGCTTCTTGAAGAGGTTGTTTTATAAATGATGCTCCCTTAATAAAAGTTATTATGGAAGACAGAAAGGCTCCAAAGGCTTTCAAAGTCGATTGGGCTTTGTACACATTACTAACAAAGACCCCCCTTTCTGAGTTGGGAATATCCCCCTCTTTAGTTGGTACAGCAACAACAGCGGATGCTGACCAGTTCGCCCAACTGGATCTTGTCCTGGGATCTGGAGCACCAAAGGTTGAGGTACAAGCCTTTAGACAACACATCCCCCCATTTCAGGCGGACATGCTTAGGGAGCTTTCAAAGATAAACAAGGTTCAATTAACACTTCATGGACCAACCGCCCTGGATTTTTCTACAAGTCCTGAAAGTGTGGTCAGATCTGAGCTTGAAAAACACTTGGAAACAGCTGTTAGATTGGTTGTCTCTCCAAAAGAGTTTGAGAAAAATC
>CAZUOK010000052.1:3082-4724 GCA_964622145.1 Candidatus Woesearchaeota archaeon
AAAATCCTGAAAAGGCGAGGGAAGAGGCAAAGAAGGCCCTAGTAAACGTTCACCTCGGAGCCTATCTCCCAGCCTACGAAATGGTTGGGAGGGAAGGAGGAGGAGTCAAGGATTATTCTCCCCTTTATGTAATAGCAAAGAGTTCTCCAAGAGGGGATCTTGAGATAGTTGGAGGGGAATTTGCGGACAGGGCAACGGATATGTTTCCGTGGAAGAAGGAAAAGCTGTTTGAGAAATTGAGGGATATTGAGGAGAAATATGAAATGGGAAAGATAACCACAGAGGAATACCTTAAGGAAAAAGAAAGGATAATGAAAGAGATTGATGGGCTATCTAGAAGAGCCCTACAGTTGACGATGGAATCAAGGTTAAACACCGCATACAACAATTTGATACAGGCCAGGAGGGTTCTTGGAGAGAGGGTTAGGGAGGTTAGTGGGATACTTTCTGAGATAGAAGAGGCAGAGAGGAAAGGAGATTTTGAGAAGGTTGAGAGATTGAAGAAGGAGTTGGTTGAGACTGTCTATGGAAAAACAAGTCTTCTTGGTTATAGGGAAGACATTATGAGAGCTTTGGAGACATATCTAGAAGCGCTATCAGAAATAGAGAGGATAAGGAGAATGAAGAGGGATCCAAAAAAAGTTCTAAGTGAGGATGAGTTAAAGAGAAAGATAGAGGAGATGTACAAGCCAATTCTTGATGACGTTACAAGAGAGCCTTCGAAGTACGGAATTGCAAGGGAAGTCCTTAAGAAGGGGTTGGAAGGAATATACGAATTGAAAAAGGATATGTTGAAAAGACTTGGAATCGCTACGGGGGCAGAAGTGGATGTTATGAGTATAAAAGAGTTTGTTTCTGAAAATGCTGCTAGGAAGATTGCGAAAGCCCTTGCAGACTTTTATGAAAAATGGGGAACTATCCCAGTTTTTTCAATAGAAAATGGTATTCCTCCATATGTAGATGGGGATCTTGAAACAGTCCTTGAGACTGCAAAGAAGATTAGGAAGTACTTTGTTGAGGAGGTGATGAAGAGAAAGGAAAAGTTAGAGAAGAAGGGGATAAGGGTCGACAAAAGAGGGTTGGAAAGACTGGCTAAGGAACAGATTGGGGTGACAATAGATACCGCCCACCTCTGGATGTGGAAGGCTCATGGGAAGAAGGAGGAGGAAATAGTTAAGATGCTTAAGGAGGCGATAGATTCTGGTCTTGTGAAGCATTTCCACGCTGTTGATACACTTCCGGGAACAGGACACCACCACCTTGCACCGACACAGGGGATAATAGACTGGGAAAAGATTGCAAAACTTATAGAAAAAGGAAAAAAGGAGGGGAAGATACCTGAGGAAATGATATTTGTCCTAGAACCTCATGATACGATAAAACACCTTGCCGCGATGGGAGGTAAGGACTATCAGAGCTATAGGGCAGGATACACGTATGCAATATCCGTTTATGGAGGGATGTACACAGAGCCCGAAACATATTTAACAACAGGTGTCTATCCACTAGAAACATCTTACTTTCCCGTAGGTGAGGGGGTATCTTACTTTGACTTTTGGTGGGGGCCGAAGAGGAGGGAGAAGAAATGAGTATGGAGCTTGCGAAAGAATCTTCCGAAAGGGTTGTTGAGAGGCTAAAGAAT
>CAZUOK010000053.1:0-4309 GCA_964622145.1 Candidatus Woesearchaeota archaeon
TACTAACCCACCTGTACCTAATCCATAGGGCAAGCAAGAAGTCTAGGAAGGTCTTCGAGAGAATAAAGGAGATGGTAAAGTGAAAACCTAACCTTTTTGTTCTTTATTTTATGGGAAATCTTTATAATAGCTGTCATCATTTTATGATAGAGATGACTGGTGCAGAAGAACTGTTGAAAGCTTATAGGAAAGGGCTTGAAAATATAATAGGGGAGTATAAGGAATATATTGCTGCTAACATTTCTGCACTTTGGGGGATTCCTTACGAAGATGCCCTCAAAATTATCGATCACTTCCTCAAAGGAAAGAGAATTCCTGATGACTTCTTATATGACCTTCTTAGGGTTTTGCAAGGTATAAAAATATTAGAGGATTTGGGCGTGCAGGTGTCTTGGAGGGAGTACCTAAGAGATATTAAGAGGACTTTTAGGAGAGTTCTCCAAGTGTATGTAGAGTGACTTACCATGGGTCGCACTGTGGGTCTAATAGGGACACAGCTCGCTGGCAAAACCTCCATAGCGAGTATTCTTGGGACCAGTATGAAGCTGAGTGAGAGGTTGTCAGAATATCTTCCTTCCCTTCTTCGTAAAATAGATGTGATGATAGATCTAATAAGGGAGATTGCTGAGGGGAGGAGATCTATTGGGAATTTAAGGGTGCAGAAGAGCAGTCTTGAAGGGCTATTGGAAATGGACATGCATTACAAGACAATGTATTTAGAAGAATTGAAGAGACAAGGGATAAATCCTGAAAAAATTAGAGAGACTCAGCTGTATCAATATGCTTCTGTCCTAGCATTGTTAAGGAACTTTATACAATACGAAATAGGGGCTCTCTCCAGTGGTTCTCCAATGGAGGAAGTCAGGAATTTGGGTGATATAAAGGTAAAGATATACCCTGGGCAGGTGATAGAGAAGAATCCGAAGAGTGAGGATATATACGACTTTATAAGAGAATGTGATGGCAGAATTGTTTGGGTGCTATCTCCTAGAGACCTTTACGCTATTGTGGATTACGTTAAGGAGAAGAGAGAAAGTGCTATAATAGACATTCTGAAATCTATTGAGAGAAGAATAGATAGGAAAAGGGTTTATTTCATAATAACAAAGGTGGATAACATCGCGAGGATATCTGGGAATATAGTCCTAACAGACAATATAGAAGTTTTCAGAGGGAAGGTAATAATTGGAAATGAGGGTCCTATAAGCAAGAAATATCTCCAAGATCTTCTGAAAGGCCTTTACAAGGAAGTCTTCGATGAAGGGCTTGCAAAGAAGGTTATAAGTAAAGTTTTCAACCTGTTGGATATTCATGAGATAATCTGTAGGGCTATTGAGGAATACTCCCTGTTTTGGTATTGCAGGTATGCTCTGAACAAAAAGATGGGAGGGATACTGTATACAAGTGCTGAGGAGAGGAGAAATGTTGAGGAGTGCCTAAAATTCTTGAGAAAGGTTGAGGGAGGAAAGCTTCTAAAGTTTTGAACTTCTCAATAAGTTTATAATCTTTAGTCACCATGAAGTGAGTATGTTAATTGTGTGGTGAATGACCAATGGCCGGGGTGAAGATTGAAGAAAAGGGTTTGGAAAAGATTGTTGAGGAGAAAGTTTCTAGATATATACCTAAAGAATGTTTACCAAAATTCAAATCCCAATTGGGAGCATCTCTAACAGCTGCAGGAGCTTCCGGAGCGGTTTCGATTTTATATATTTTGCATAACATGTCTCAAATCTACGGTATTGCGAAACCGTTTCTTTTAGCGAAGATTCCACTAGATTTGGCACTTTTTGCTTATGATTACCATAAAAGCAGGCCTCCTAAGGTGATATATGGGTATGGTTTTGGGCAGTGGAAGGATATGTACCGCAATTATGCAAAAGCACATTTAGGAGCTACAATAGCTGATGGAATGTTACTAGCAAGTATTCTTTTGGTGAAAATGCCGTATACTTTTGTATTGGCAGTTCCAGTGATCAGTACTTTGATATATGTTGGTCTACTCTTAAGAGCACGTAAGGAGAACGAGAAATACTTAGGGGAGATGGTACAATCTATAAAAGAGCATATAAGAGAATTTGAGAGGCTACTAGACCTAGCAAAAAGGAAAGTAGACAAAGAAATAGAGAAACTTATCAAGGGAACCCAGGAGCTATGAGAAGATTCTATTAGTTCCTTACATATACCTTCTTCTTGAAAAGAAGGCCAAATAATCCTTTTTCAAGGATTTTCAACCTGTTGTATGCAAAGAGATAGGATATCCCATACAAAACCCTTTCTAAGGGGCTTAGGTCCTCTCTATTAAGGATTCTTTCAATGAGTTTCTGAGCGTTGTTGTCTCTTATTGGAAACTTCCCAAACAAAATCTCATATAATTTCATAGTGGTATACCACAATCCCAGTTCTGTTGGGTTATCGAGGATAACATCAAGAAGCTTTTTGAGGTCGATCTTATTTGAGAGATACTCATTAGCAAACTTCAGGACCCATCCCTCAAGCTTCCTCCTGTCAATAAGGATCTCCTTATCCCTAACTTTCCAGGGATAATTCCTCTTTTCTTTAGGCTCATATTTACCACCCACATAACAAAACACCCACTCGTATATGCTCATGATAACCCATAAGAGGAGCTTTGTTTTAAGTTTTACCATTTGAGAGTGATGTAAGAGGTGGGGGAAGATCAGGAATAAAACTTCACAATGTCCTTGTATTCTTCTAAGACATCCATGTGAAGGTTTCGTGGTCTTTGTCTTGACTTTTTGTGTTTCCTGGGACTGCTAAGAGGATTTTATCCTTCAAGACAACAATGTAACTTCTTCAGCATTACTACTGTCCCATCTCCTTCCCCAAAACCCCCTCTGCTAAGGATATTGAAGGATATACTTCCACAAAGGTACAAATTTTATTCTCCCCCTCCTCCCAAACCAAGAGATCTCTCTTTCATCTTCATAATCCCAAGTTATTATCTTTAATTCTGGCTTATCTTTTTTTAAGAGATCGTAAGCCTTCAGGAGATTTCTGTATTCTCTTTTATCTATTTCGTCAAACGAATTTGCATAAGTAACATTTACGAGTTCCTTTACCCTATCCCTTTCCTTGACCAGGAAATCCACCTCGTGCCCCTGGTAGTCCTTGAAGTAATAAATGTCTAGGAAGGGTTTTTCATTTGTTCTCCTCAACAATTCTAGAAACAAAACATTTTCCATCCTAATTCCAATCTCCTTTGATACCTTCTCTGAGAGGTTAAAGAAACCGACATCTGAAGCGTACACCTTCCTTGGCTGAGCAACCCTCTCTCTTACCTTTGCAAACTTCTCCAGGGTAAACAAGAAGAAGGCTTGTTCAAGATATTTTAGGTAATTCCACAGTGTCCTCTTGCTCTTTCTGATTCCTATAGATCTGAAGTAGTTGTGGACCTTTGAAAGGGAAAGGTACTTCCCGAAGCTTTCAATACAAACCTTCATAAAGGTTTCGAACCCAGATATGTCTCTTATTCTATGTCTTTCCACAATATCCCTGTAGAATATTGTCTCCTTATACACTTTTAGAAGTCTTATCTTCTCTCCCTCATCATCTTCCAAAACAACTTCTGGAAATCCTCCAAACTCTAAGTACTCTCTGAGATACCTTAGTATCCTTCCTCTAACCTCGGGAGCATCTAAGTATTCCAGCTTTACTCCCTTTGCTTTTAAAAACTCCCTGAAAGAGAAGGGGAGAATGATTTTTGATACATACCTCCCCCTGAGCTGTGTCGCAACCTCCTTTGACAAGAGCTTCGAGGAGGATCCGGAAACGATTATGTAGAACTTTCCTGAGTTATGGAGAGTCCTTATCCACCTCTCCCATTTCTTAAGGTTCTGAACTTCGTCCAGGAAAAGAAATATTCTTCCTCCCCTCTCCTTGAACAGCTCGTGAACAACCTTCAAAAATGTTGAGTAATTCTCTTCTCTTAAGTTTGAAAGCCTGATGTCATCGAAGTCAACGTAAACAATGTTTTCTTTCTCATAACCTTCATTCAGAAGCTTTTTTATCATTTGAAACATAAAATATGTCTTTCCAGCTCTTCTTGGTCCTATTATTGCCAAAATTCTATCAGAAATCTTCACTTTATATTCCCTTTCTATAAGGTCAGGGAGCTCTCTTACCAGCCACTCATTAAGAACCTCTCTTATTACGTTTTCCATACGTACCTTTAGGAAACAAAATTTTAAAAATTTGTTTTCTTAAACCACTTCCACAAAGGTACAAATTTTATCTTCCCCCTCCTCCCAAACCAAGAGATCTCTCTTTCATCTTCATAATCCCAAGTTAT
>CAZUOK010000054.1:0-4307 GCA_964622145.1 Candidatus Woesearchaeota archaeon
CTTTATTAAATTATCGACCATAATCGATAATATCATAGGATTTTATCGAATATAATCTACGATATCACCCTAGTAGAAAAAACAGCAATAGACAAGTTGGTAAGAAAAATATCTCTTTATTGAGGACCCAGAGGAAGGTAAAGTATAATACCATTGAGATATCAAAGAATAATTCTGATATACCACCTACCTTCACAAAACCCTTGAATTTTTTCTTGCTTAGAGGTAGAAGAGGTTGGACTCCTTTTTTCGTGAACCCATCCAAGACTATATGAGAAAAATATCCTAGAAGAAAGGATAGCACAATTGCGGTGCCAACAAGAGGCTGAAGAGCCAGACAGAGGAGGGAAAGAAAGAAAAGGAAAAGAAAGGAGTGCGTTAATCCCCTATGTCTTAGATCTTTCTTTCTCAAGGCTGCTGGTAGAAAAAAGATGTAATAAAACAGCTTTCCAGGGAGACTCTTCCTTATCTTTGATTCTGTGTCGACATCTGGGAGGAGGGAGGAGAGGGAGGAAACAAAGATTGTTAGAGGGTTATCACCAAAGATGCTCAAAGATAACAGGGATGCGAAAAGTATATGGGATATCCAGATCATTCCAACACCCTCAGATCAACAGCCCAACAGCCTTTTTCATTGCAGATTAGAGGATTTATATCTATCTCTTTTCCCCCTATTCTATCCAAGTTCTTTGAGAAGATGGAGATTATCCTAGCAATTTCCTCCTTCCTAACCTTTATCCCCCTGTATCCTTCCAAGATCTTCCCTCCCTTTATCTCTTCCATCATCCTCATAGCCTCACCTTCATCCACAGGAGCCAATCTCATGGAAACATCCTTGTAAACCTCAACAAATATTCCTCCAAGACCAAAGGAGATCACCCAGCCAAATATAGGATCCTTCTTCGCCCCTAAGAACAGTTCCAATCCATGGATCATTTCCTGGGCAAGGATCTTTGCACCCGGAAACCTCTTCCTAAAATTCCTAAACACCTCAACAGCCTCCTCAGGACTCCCTATTCCCACTTTAACCGCACCAACATCAGACTTATGTAGAATATCCTTCGATATTGCTTTTATAACAATTTCCTTGTTTTCTTCAAGAAATTTTAGTAATTCCTCTTCCTTTTCAATCCAACTCCACTTTGCAACAGGTATACCAATTTCCTCTAGGATTTCAAAGATATCTAACCACCTCCCTTCCAATTATCGCATATACTTCAATGTAGTCTTCAAACCTCGCCCCCTTTATCTTTGGCATTAAGACTTGTTCTACCTGAAACACCCCAGCACTCTCTTCCATATAAACCTCAACCTTCACAGGTTTCTCAAATCCTTCGAGTATCTTTACCTCCTTTATTGCAAGGGCTGAATACTTGTGGATGTCCGGCTTCCCAATCTTGTAAGGGATCCTCGCCCTCCCTCCTTCCATGTCAAGACCGTCCGCAACCGCAACTATCTTTCCCTCTATGGATGTAGGTCTGTACTTTCCCATATGACCAACTATTCCCTCAAATATATAACTCTCAAGTTTTATCGCCTTCTCTATGTCGTAGAACTTTAACAAAACATCCCTTATTATATCCTTTGACAAGATCATGGAAAACACTTCGTGCTCATCCCTCGTTATACAATTTCCAACGTCATGGAACATTGAGGAAAGTATCAGAACCACTAAAGAATCCTCAAAATCTCCGACCCTCTCGTACTCAATGCTTAGAGGGAACTTCCTTCTGATGATCCTAGCTATCTTTATAGAATTCCTTGTGACTACCTTAGAATGAACAGGACCATGGTCGTTGTAGTTCCACCTTCCAACAGCAACTGTGTTTGCCATATTTGCAAGTGTTTCCCACCTCTTATCTTTTAAAACACTCTCAAAAACTTCCTTAGCCCTTGGAAAGTCCCTCAAGAGATCCCTTATTTCTTCCTCCACCTCCTTCTCCTTCACCACAAAGCTTAATTACCAAGGAATTTTTAAATCCTTTATGCTGAAAGTGGTGTTTGTTGGGGACAAAAGTTTGGAATTCTTTGTGTACATCTTGGGAAACACCCTCCTTCTTGATGGGATAAGGGCAAAGGCTGTAAGAATTAAGGATGGGGAACCCCTCGTGTACGAAATGGAGATACCAATTGGGAGGGATATGGAATTCCTTTTTATAATGGACAGGAGATTCAAGGACTTTTTTGGGGAATATCAAAACATCTTTCAAGACTCTGATGAGATTGGAAGAGAAGGAAAAAGATTTAAGTATCCTTTGAGGGGGAAGGGATTTTATCCAAAGGCTTTGGGGGCTTTCTGTGGGATACTTGGAATTCCAAGGTTAAGGACATGTGAGGAAATTATAAAAAGAATGGGGTGGGAAAAAGAATTGTTTGAAAAGGCATATGAGGAGTGTAGGAAGATGGTGATAACATGATATGCGGGGAAAAGCCTTTGTTTGAAGAGAGGAAGATCAAGATAGAGATCGACAAGAAAAAGTGTGTTGGCTGTGGGATATGTGTTAAGTACTGTCCTGAGGGGGCAATATTCATAGTTAATGGGAAGGCTTTTATAGACAAATCCCTCTGCAAAGAATGTCTCATATGTGTTGAGGAATGTCCTTTTAGGGCTGTGAGGAGAGTAAAATGATGTTCCTGAGAGAAGTGCTTGTACCGAAGAGAATCGGCTTCAGGGTTGTAGCTTCAAAAGAGATTTCAAAGGATCTTCCTGACTGGGAGGAATTTGAGGTCTCAAGGAACCCTATAGAGGGATGTCTTGGAATATCCCTCAAAGAAAGATCTGTTTGTGTACTTAGAGACTTTGAGTTATTGGAGGGAATTCAGAAAGTAATCTCCTCCTTCCTGCTAGAAATACCCCTAACAATGATCGTGTTGGAATACTCTGGAAAAGAACCTAATAAGATCTTCATTTCAAAGAATTTCTTCAAGTTGATAAGAGATCTTCCGGTAATTGTCTTTTATCCAAAGGATCTTGAAGAATTTGCAAAAGAACTAGCTGTTTGCAAGAAATTCTCTGAGGAAACCAGAATACCAACAGTAGTTTACGTCGACAGGTCACTGGAAGGAAATTACGAAAGTATTGATCTCAAGGGTTTCTCCGAGTTCCTTGGGGATTACGAGATCGAGGAGGCTGTTAGGGGAGGGGTAATTGAGGAGGAAGATTTTGAGAGATATTTGGATGGAAGAACCAAAGATATCTTCGAAAAGATGAAAAGAGTTATAGATGCTTTTGAGAAAAAAGTTGGAGGTTTTGGAGGTTATTTCATTGAGAGAGGGAAGGAGGGAGAGAAAATTTGGATAACTGTTGGGGGAGAATGCTCTGGGTTTGAAAGCTTTGTAAGGATAAAACTTGTTCACCCTTTCCCAAAGGAGAGCTTGAGGAAAGTAATTGGAGAAAAGGAATACGAATTCTTTGGGAAAGCGAAGGTATTTGAAGAGATGTTTCATTAATCCAAGAGATCTTGGATGCCCTCCGGGTAGTAAAAGGTTATCTCCTCCTTTCCAAGCTCCTTCTTCAAGAATTCTTCAAGATCTTCCCAAGTCCCTATGAAATCTACGAGACCTAGATTCTTCCCCTCAAATCCAAAGAAGACATCAGAGGTTGCAACCTTCTCCAACTGTTCTTCGGTAAGATTCCTATTCCTCTTTATGGATTCTAGCATTACCTTGTAAACCTGGTTCACAATTTCCCTAAGCCTCCTCAATTCCTCCTCTGTTGGTTCCTTGAAGGGACTCCCCATCTCCTTCAAACTCCCGTTGTATATCTCGATGTAACTTACGTTGAACCTCTTAAGAAGGCCTGCAAAGTTTAGAAAAGATGCTGTCACACCAACGTTACCTAGCATTGAGAGGTTGTCCGCAAAGATATAATCACAATAACTTGCTACCCAGTATGCCCCACTCATGGCTTCTTTTACATATGCGATCACAGTCTTATTCCTCTCTTTTAGATATTCTATCGCTGATATCACCTCCCTAACGCCCCCAAGTGTGCCACCAGGAGAATCTATTTCTAAGACAACGGCATCGTAATCCTCTCCCTCCTTCATCCACTCTGAATACAAACTCCCATAATAAGTGTCTATCTCTCCATAAATTGGCACCACGAGCACCCTTCCTTCAAGGAAGGTTATTCTAAGGTAGTATAGAAAGGGTAATGCCATAAGTACAATTCCAAGGGCCACCCAAAATTCCTTCATAATCCTCTAGATCGTTAGGAATATTTAAAAGATTTGATGGAAATATTAAAGATTGCGGGGGTGCCCGAGCCAGGCCAAAGGGGGCGGACTCAAGATCCGCTGGCCGTA
>CAZUOK010000055.1:0-4259 GCA_964622145.1 Candidatus Woesearchaeota archaeon
GAATATCCCTTCCAGTCTCGTAATCCTTCCTTCTGTTGTAAAGCCAGGAAGGTATTCCATATCTCCAAGGGTTCTTTATGCAGTCCTCCAACTTCATTATCTCTTCCTCACTCAACTCTCCAATCTTCTTTTTCTTATCGTATCCCAAAGCAACCCTTACAGCATGAGCAAACATGAAACTAATCCCCTTTATCCTCCACAATGCCCTCTCAATCGGAAGATTTCCATCGAGGTCCGTCCCTGCAATCCTAACAATCTTCCTAATTTCCATAACAACACACCCTCCCAACAACCTTTAAAAAGTTATCCCAGAATTGTTAGGGGTATGAAGTGCATAAGTTGCAACAGGGAGATAACAAATATAAGAGGCTCAACAACATTTCCCTGTCCAAATTGTGGAAAGGCGATAATAGTGAGATGTAGGGACTGCAGGGTGCTTGGGGTTAAGTACAAGTGTCCAAATTGTGGTTTTGAGGGACCTTAGATGGGGAAGGTTGGGATCACTGTTAAGGTTCTTCCAAAGGACATCAACGTGGATCTGGAGAGGATAAAGGAGGAGATAGTGAATCTGAAAGAAAAACTTGGGGCGGAAAGTATTGAAATAAAAGAAATTCCAATAGCCTTTGGTCTCAAGGCATTGATTGTTGGAATAATTAGGGAGGAATCACTGGGAACTTCTGGAATAGAGGAGGAGATATCAAAGATAGAAGGTGTTGGGGAAGTTACGATAGAGTCTGCAACTTTACTCTGACAGAAAAACTTTAAACTTTGGTCTAGTTTCTCAGAGATAGTGGATGTGGTCGAGAAGATAAGGAAACTTGAAATACAGGGGGCTACAAATATAGCTTTGGAGGCTTGTAAAGCCCTCTATGAAGTTATGAAGAAGGGGAAGGAAAGGGAGATAATGAAGGTATATAAAGAATTACTTTCTGCAAGACCAAATGAGCCTCTCTTACAAAATCTCTTGACTTATATGGTAATTGGCTACATGGATGGGGAGGATCCTGAAGAGCTTTACGAATTCTGCGACTTTTACATAAAGAGATCCAGAAGGCTAATCCCAAGGTATGTGAATGGAATTATTGAAGATGGATTTAAGATTGGGACGATATGCCATTCTAGTCTTGTGGAGGAGGCGATGAAGTACTTGCACGATCAGGGAAAAAGATTTGAGGTATTTGTCTTAGAGACAAGGCCAAGATATCAGGGAAGGATAACCGCAAAGAACCTTTCGGAGTACGGTATAAAGGTAAAACTGTTTGTTGATGGGGCAGTGTGGAGGGTGGTTGAGGAGAGCGATGTAATACTAGTTGGGGCGGATGTTCTCCTTCCAAATGGGTTTATAAACAAGGTTGGGACAAAGACCTTAGCAATACTAAGTGATACTATGGGGAAGGAATTCTTTGTCCTTTCCCAGTTACTGAAATATAGGGTCTTCTTTGAAACAGGATTCCCTGAAAGGATTGAGAGGAGGGATCCAAAGGAGGTTTGGGATTACGAGAACGAGAATCTAGAAATACTAAACTATGCATTTGACTTCGTTGAGAAGAAGTATATATCGGCGATAGTTTGTGAGGAAGGAATATTCTCTTATGAGTTGGTAAGATGGATGATACAGGAGAAGTATCCCTGGCTATTTGAGATATATTTCTAAAGCGATCTTTTTGAATTCCTCAATCTTCTTTCTAGTCAAGTCAATCCTGTACCTTAGACCACTTATGAATTTGTAGACACTTAAAGGAAATGTTTTGTTGTAAAATTCTTCCATAAGCTCAAGATATTTTAAGAAGGTCTCCTTATCGTTTTTTAGAAGTACGTCATACATCTTTCTAGATAATTCCCCAATTGCATCAAATGTTCCCAACAACCACTCAACCTCTCCAACTCCCTCAAATTCTTCGAATTCAAGAATTTTCTTCTCCTTCACTATCGAATAGAACTGCTTTGCCTCAACGTATTCCTGTTTTACTGTTGTGTAAAAATCACCAACAATCTTTAGGAGTTCTTTATCAAAGAGTTCATCAAACTCTTTCATCTTTTCTTCAATCTTCATTAATATCTTCTCAGATTCCTCAAAGTTTTCACTAAAAGTGTTTACAATTGAGGTTGTTGAAAGCTTTATTATTTCCTTTCCCAACTGAAACGCTTTGTCCCTTCTCTTATCAAGATTTTCCAGGAAATCACTCACCCTCTTCATAGAATTCTACCCTAATCTCTTTTTCAGGAAATTTTTCTCTCAATTTCCCCTCTATTTCCTCGAAGAAGTACCGGACCAAAGGACAAAAAGGTGATGTTGGCATAAACTTTACCACAATTTCACTCTCTTTCAATTCAACCTCCTTTACAAGTCCAGCCTCAACAATATTCACTCCAAGCTCGGGATCTATGATCTTAGACAATACCTTCAAGACATCTTCCTTTTTCACGAATCTCCAATGATTCGGAAACAATAAAAAAGTTTTCATCTTAAACAAGGACATGAGGTATGGCACCCACATAACTCTGGCACTTGTTCTTACTATGATTCTTATAGAATTTGGGATTCCTTGGGAACACTCCAAGTTTTTAATCTTAGGTATGCTTACACTGAGTGTTGAGTACATTGGAAAAACCATGTTCAAGCTTTGGAGAGCCCCAATACTTCATAATCTCTTCACACCATCGATACTGTCAATCCTTGTCCTTCTCTTATATAACAAACTGGATGCTGTGCTTTACACCGTTGGATGGCTGCTTCATTTACTTTTGGACTTGCTCAAGAAGAAGCCAAAGGGAGTTGAGCTATTCTTCCCATTTTCAACAAAAGTTTTCAGTTTGAATATTGCGGAAGATTACTCGAAATTTGACAATACTCTTTTATCGATCCTCATAATGCTAACGCTTGCACTTCTTCTGATATAACTTCCTAGGTGATGTACTTGCTTACTGTGATTGAAACAGAAGTCCCTAGGAGGCTTCTTGAATATCTTTCTGATGTTTATGGGATTTCTGGGGAGGTTAGAAGCAGGTTCATAATCTTGGATGGAATTTTCAAAGAGTTTGATGAAATAATTAAGAGGTACTCCAACAGGATCTTCTTTTTGAAGGATAAGCTTGAAAGTATTGAAGAGATTGCTGAGAAGCTTGAGGGGAAGGTCATAAGAGTACAGGCTTACAAGAATGAGGAATATTATTTGGATGAACTGTCAAGGATAGGGATTCAGCTCTCTCCAAAGGAATTCACTCATATTCTCTTCATTTTCAAGAAATATTATGGAATATTTCCAAAGGAGTTCTTTTTGAGGAAGGAGTTTTATAAAAAGGTTTCGAAGGCGTATTATAAGGTTTATGAGGCTGTTAGGAGATTTAAAATTCCTCTGTCAAAAGACTGGACCGTCCTTGATCTTGGAGCTGCTCCAGGAGGCTGGACTCAGTTTTTCTCGGAAAGAGTGAGGAGGGTTGTGTCTGTAGATCCGGCTGAGCTTAAAGTAACTGGGAAAAATATTGTTCACATAAAAAAGAAGGCTGAGGAAAGTCTTGAGGAAATAGAGCAATATTCTCCTTACGATTTAATAGCTTGTGACATAAACGACGATCCAAGGAATGTGTCTAGATTACTCTTGAAGATTTCAGAATTCTTAAAGGAGAATGGTTTTTTGTTAATGACAATAAAGCTTGTTTATAAGTCTAGGAAAGGTGCTGAAAGACTTATAAGGGAAACAGTTGATATACTGAGAGATTGTTATGAAATCATTGGTGTGAAGTGGCTTGTGACAAACAGTAAAAATGAGAGATGTTTGTTCGGAAAGAAGGTATAATTTTATAAGTGTTGGGATAAATTAATGATTTGGGCCGGGGTGCCCGAGAGGTCTAAGGGGGCCGGCTGCAGACCGGCTTATCCGGGGTTCGAATCCCCGCCCCGGCTTGATTTTATTTCACAAGCCCATCTGGAAATTTTGAAGAATCTTTCAATCCTCCAGATGTGCAAGTTTTATAATCTTTTCATATACTGGTCTCTCAAAATCTTTATGTCCTATCTAACATATGATACAAAATGAAATGTTCGATTTATAAGGCAGAGAAAAGAAGAGATTAATGTTTTTGAGAGAACCTTCTATAATTCTATAAGATAGGCCTACGAAATGAATTTCAGAAAATATATCCTGGTTTTCCAGACTAGTTTTTGAACTATCTTTTTGATCTTCTGGAAATATAAAATGCTTTAAGAGTTTTTAAGTCCTGAGGAGTATTTACATTAAAATAGTGGGTCACAAAGAAAA
>CAZUOK010000056.1:0-3495 GCA_964622145.1 Candidatus Woesearchaeota archaeon
TTTCAGAATCCAATTTTCCAAGCTTGTCTAAGTTGCATCCATACTTTTCACAGAGGAATTTGCAGAAGTTCATCAATCTTTCCGCCTTTATCCTATAAAATCCAACAGGTTTTATTAATTTTGAAAGATCCTCAACACCTAGTTCCAAAATGCTACTGCAATCAAATCTTATCTTTCTCTTTAAATTTTCCAGTGCTTTTTCAACATTTTTCCACCTTGTGTTTTGAGTTAGTATGGCTCCCACAATCACTTCCAGTCTCCAGTCTGTCCCATTCTTCCTGTGATACTCCCAATCAACAGGCCACCAGTTCTGAGGACCAAAGTGTTCAATAAGTCTTCTATATATCCCTAGTATCACAGAAAAATATCCAAAAGATCATCATAAAAGCATTTTGATCAAAGAATTGATGTTGAGACCCTTGATATTTATAACAGAAAATTTTATAACTAAGTAGTGGTTACCATTAAAATATGGGAAGGGGCGAGGACATGAAGAAATATATTGATGGTCTACTAGCAGGGAGTAAGTTGGATAAAAGAACAAAAAAGCTTCTTAAAGAGCATATAGAAATTTTGAAAGAATATCCACCAGAAACCTTGGAAAAAATAGTAAAGAATCCAGAAGTTCTGGAGGTATCGAAAGAAATAAAATGTCCAAAATGTCTCCCACTACTGGCTGAGATATACCCAGAAAAAACAAAGAATAGAGATGGATTGATAAAGATCCTAGAAGGAGAAACTGAATATAGGATGAAAATTCTAGAAAAAATAAATGAGTTCTCAAAAGAATACTTAGATCCAACACTAGAACTCCTGCTTTCCATAAAGAAAGAATATAAAGAATTTAGAAATACAGTATTACTAAATGCTATTGAAAATTTGTATTCATTCGTAGATAAATTACTTTTATATCTAATTATGAAAGTACATGGAAAAGAAGGATTAGATAATGCAGCTACCATATATCAGAATGCTGTAAATATCCTTGTAAGAGATGAAAACATCCTGAAGAAAGCTATCGAGAAATTTGGAAAAAAAATTCCAGGTATAATACATCACTTGCTTGGAATTATAGCATACACTTCAGAAATTGAAAAAGAAGAACTAGGAAAGGAGACTATCAAAAAAATCTTAGATAGAGATGATATTTCCTATGGAGAGCGCGCTCTACAGGTAATAACATACGCTATGTGTAAATTGAGTAAGGAAGAAGTCGAGAAAATCATAAATAAAATAAAAGATGGTTCTGAGGAGACTGTAAAAGAGTACAGAAAGAAGTTAGGAATAAAAGAATATAAACCCTAATCTTTTTATTTTTTATTAAATAAAAGAAATTTTGATTAATCATGCAGAGATACAACAGAAACATAGTAATGATAGGCAAGAAAGGCCAGGAAAGACTCAGAAACTCTAAGGTAGCAATATTTGGGCTTGGGGGTCTGGGGAACTTTGTCTCAGCAGAACTAGCACTTGCCGGAATTGGAAAGATGCTCTTAGTTGATAAGGATAAAGTTGAAGTAGAAAACCTCAACAGACAGTTCCTGTTTACAGAAAAAGATGTAGGGAGACCCAAGGTTGAAGTTGCAAAGGAAAGGCTGAAAGAGCTAAATCCAGAAGTATATGTTGAAACTTTTTATGGGGATCTAAGAAATCTTGGCAGGGATTTCTTGAAAGGATATGAACTATTTATAGATTGTCTAGATAATTGGGAAAGTAGAAAAATTTTGTTTGAATTTGCAGAAAAATTGAATAAACCAGTTGTCCATGGGGCAGTTGAAGGATGGAGAGGACAGGTAGGGTTTTTAACAAGATTTGAGAAATTCAAGAGATTCAGAGGAAAAGCAAGGACTGGAGTTCTTTGCCCAGCAGTTGGAGTAATTGGATCAATTCAAAGCTTGATTGCAATAGATTATTTGCTCGGAAAAATAAAAAGAGATTTTATTATCTTTGTCGATTTAAAGGGATTTTATTTTATAAAAGCTGATGTTTGATGCTAATAGTCTTCTTTCCTTAGAGAGAATCCCATCCTCTTTGCTGTCTTGTAGTCAAGGGCATAAGCATCTATCCCCTCTTCTCTGAGCTCCCTGGCAAGTATCAATGCAGTCGTCCCCTTTGGACAGACAATGAGATACTTCTTCCCTTTCTCAAAGTTATATTTTGGATAATCCTTAACATCCACAACAATCAATCCCTTCTCCCTTGGAACAAACTCAGAGGGATCTATATTTATCCCTCTTCCTTGCCTAATACTCCTTACAAGCTCATCAATATCCAAAGACAACCTTTCAAATTCCCTTATTACTTCCTCCTTCCTTGGATATACCTTTGTTTTTCTTTCTATCTGACAAAGCTCAGGAACCTTGGATGAAAGGTTGTATGTACCTATTTCCATAGCAATTCTCTTTATCTCCTCCTTGTTGAGTCCTATCAAAGGTCTCAGCACAGGGATCTTTACAACGGAGTCCAGGATCTTTAAATTATGAAGTGTTTGGGTTGAGACTTGCCCAAGGGATTCCCCAGTAACTATCACTTCGTAACCCCTTTCCTCACAAAGCCTTTCAGCAAGCTTGTACATAATGACTTTCAGAACAATTTGCCTATATCCTTCTTTAACAGAAAACAATTTGTTCACATCAAAATCCAATACAAGGAACTTAGAATTTGGGAAATACTCCCTAATCCTCTCGTAGACCTTGTACACATATCCCTCAAACAAAGGACCTCCAAGGTTTAGAAAGAAGAAATCCAAATCCAAACCCCTTTTTCCCATCAGATATGCAGCCACTGGGGAATCTATCCCACCAGAGAAGAGCATTATTCCCTTTCCTTGGGAACCGAGTGGTAGTCCTCCAGGACCCCTTATCTTCTCTGTAAATATATATGTTTTCTCCTTGTGGACTTCTACATAAACAGTTCTTTCAGGATTCTTTAGATTAACCTTCAATCCAAGTGTCCTTACAACGTGTTCCCCAACAATCCTGTTTATCTCTAAGGAATTGTACTCAAATCCTTTCCAGGCCCTGCTAGATTCTATCTTGAATGTTCCCTTGAAATCTTTGAGGAGTTCAACAACCTTCGATTTTATGCCTTCAATATCCGTTTCAGAAGTTATATAAGGAGAAAGGTAGCTCACCCCAAAGGTCTTCCTTATCTTCTCAACAAATTCTTCTCTGTACTCTTCCAAGAATATCCTTCCCCTTCCAACCTTTATCTTCTCAACACCAACCCTATTTCTTATATCCTTAACCAACAGATCCATAAGTTTTCTTCTTATCCTCTCAGATTTCGTCCAGATTTCATCGACCGCTATTAGTACTCCCTCCCAATTCACAGAAAGTAGGAGAGATTTCCCAAGTTATATTTCTTTCTTTATCATCTCGACCTGCTTCCTAACGAATTCTCCATATTTCTCCTCCAACAAACCATAAGTTTTTACAATTCTTTCATGCTCCTTTTCCAGCCATTCGGGAATCTCCTTTCCGGACTTCTTTAGGT
>CAZUOK010000056.1:3505-4186 GCA_964622145.1 Candidatus Woesearchaeota archaeon
TCTTTAGGTAATCGTATATTGCTTCTCTCAACGCATCAACACCAAGCACGGAACAGTGGATCTTTATTGGTGGGAGCCCTCCCAATTCCTTTACTATATCTTCCTTTGTTATCTTCAAAGCTTCTTCAATTGTCTTCCCTTTAACGAGCTCTGTTATAACAGAGCTAGTCGCTATAGCTGCAACACATCCAAATGTCTTGAACTTTGCATCCACAATCCTCCCATCCTTCACTTTTATGAATAAGAACATAACATCCCCACAAACTATGCTTCCAGCCCTCCCAACACCATCCGCATCCTTTATAACTCCAACATTCTTTGGATGAAGGAAGTGTTCCATAACCTTTTCACTATACATACCCATCACCATATGGGACTTAACGTCCTAAGCCTTTCAACATCCTCCTTTATCCTTTCTATAGCATATTCTATTTCTTCCTTCTTGTTTTGCTTCCCAAAACTGAATCTAACAGCCCCATTTATTCTCTCAGGTTCCAGTCCCATGGCCTTCAAGACATGACTCTGCTCCAAACTCCTGGATGAACAAGCGGAGGCTGTTGAACAAGCAATACCATGCCTATCTAGCATAAAAACAAGAGCTTCCCCCTCTATTCCTAGAAAGCTCAAGTTTATTATATGATAAACCCTTTCCTTTGGATGACCATTCAGAACAGTCCTATC
>CAZUOK010000057.1:0-4141 GCA_964622145.1 Candidatus Woesearchaeota archaeon
GTCTTTTCTTCCCTATTTTCACTTTCAACTTCCAAAGAATATGAGTAATTTTCTTCCTCGAAATATTCCACGCTCAGAACTGGTTCTAGGAAAACATCTCCAAACCTTTCTATTTCTACCTTTCTACCATCCCTCAAAACGCAGAATCTCTCATAATAATTCTCCATATTTATCTTGCTCAACTTTTCTTTCTTTTCCTTAGATGAGATATAACCCTCTATTACTTTTGCCAAAATGACAAAATCTTCAGACGTTATATCAATCCTATAAACTATGCTTCTCTTTGGTCTCCTGTTTAGCTCTCTATATCTTTCAAGGATTTTTCTTCCAAATCTTCCTCTGTCTATCCTCCATCTGCAGAATATTCCAAATCTTGATAGAAGAGCAGCTATCTTATTTATTAATCTCTTGTTAGAAGAATAAATGTATGCTTTTTTTGGTTTTGCAATTATAGTCCCATCGCCATCTATTATCCCAGCGATAAATGCCGCTATTTTTTTGTCATCAAGAGCAAATATCCAATCAGGAATATCTTTTTCCTCATTTTTTCTTCCAAACCCCAATTTCTTGAATAATTCCATGACAATTTTCGAAGCTATGATATACCTTCCCTCATCATCACTACAGACCTTTACACCAAACTTCTCCTCAGAGATCTTCTTTAGTTTTGAAATAATACCCTCATCAAAATTCCTAAAACATATCTGGTATGTGGTTTCGTTTTCATGAATATAGCCCTCTGCAATATACATCCCAAAGAACCACATGAGATCCTCATCTATTTCTAGAAATCTCTTCACTTTGTTTGCTCTTGAATAAGGAAGGGTGACATAATCTCCCTCAAGAATTATCTCTGGAATTTCTTCCTTGAGGAAATTGTATAGGTCTATCGTTTTTATTTCCTTTCCTACAAACTTTGGGAGGTTTGCAGTCACAGGAAATAGATCTCCTTCCTTTACATCCTTCGCATTTTTCACCAAGAACCTACCATTCTCGAACACTACGACAGGATGATCTGGTGTAACAATCAATTGTTTCCCTGAGGCCAATTTTATCTTGATCCAATATTTGTCTTTCCTTTTCATGAAATACTTTACTTTTTTCTTTTCTAGTTTTCCATCTTTGTTTATTCCAATTGCATGGACGGTATGCTTTGGAACTACTATTGTGACACCTCCTTCCTCCTTTATGGAACTATACTCTCCCTTTTCGATAATATCTTCAACAATTTTTCCAATATCATCAAAGAACAGTTTGTTATCTTTTAGTATGAAGATCCCTGTGGAAGGATAAAAGCAGTTCCTTCTAATTGCAGCGTGTAAATAAGGATGAGCCATAAACGTTTGAGTCTTTGAAAATCCAATTATTCTTGCTATTATTCCTGCAGAAGTGTGAGGAGCTATGCAAAGAACAAGATGTCCGACAAGATCCTCCTTTGACTTTAAGTTATAATATCTTTCCATTCCATAGAACTTTTCCAGGAGGTCATCTATGAAGTTTGCAACCCTGAAGAATACGTTTGCAGCAGACCTTTCATCCTTGTTCTCCACATCAGGATCTGGAAGTATTATGTCTTGGGGAAACAATTCAAGTACCTGATCCTCACTAACAAGAGGTTTTCCATAGATATCGTATTTGTATCCAAGCTCCCTCAACTTCTCAACAGAAACTCCAATTTCCCTTGGTCTGAAATGAGTAATTGGGACCTCAATAGCATCAAATCTTATTGTCCCATCTTTATTTACATAAAGGTTATGCAAAGCTCTCAGAAGCCCTTTCTCCAGCCTTTCTGGTATCTTGTCTCTACTGCTCATTCCCCTTACTCCCTTCAAAATCTTTGGAGTAGACAATTTGAGATTATCCAAAGCTATCTTCAAGTATCTCCTAGGATCTATGCTCTTAAGCTCAACAGGGCTTGTGGGCTTACCACAGTGGTATTCTGTAGGAACCCTCTTTCCACAAACCTGACACACAAAAAACCTCTTTGTCTTTGATCCACAGACCTCGCATCTCGGATAGAGCGTCCACTTCTTGCATTTTTCACAGAAAAAAAGAGGGACTTCAGCAGTCACATATCCCTTCTCACAAGATTCTATTAGATTTCTCATTCTTCCCCCTTCATCGCCAACAGGAAAGAGAACTTGTGGCCTTCCCTTAAGTTTTCTTATAGAACTCTTCTCAGGTCTGCCCATCCTTGCCCCAACATAAACTCCTACTTTTTTCCTTATTTTAACACTAGATATATCTTTAAAGAGCTCAAAAACATCCTTATATTCTTCCTTCTTAGGTTCGCCACTCAGAAGAACCTCCCTCAATATTAGGAATTCTTCCTCATCAAATACCACCCTCCCATCCCTAACAAAGTGAGGTATGTAAGCCTTCTCCAATATCTCCTTCATCCTTTTGTCCATCGGTAGAGAATTTCCATATTCCTTCAACTTTTTCCTAAGATATAGGACTTCTTCTACCGAAAGGTTTTCCCAACAGTAAGTATATCTTGGATGCAAAGGAATATCATATTTCTTCGATATTTCTATAGCAAGCTTAGCGTCAGGCTTTATCCTCAAAGGATCTTTAAGAATTTCTTTTATATTCTCCTCAACATTATCTCCAACCTTCTCTCTCAACTCCTCAGCCCACCACTCCTCAACCCATCCAGAGGGAACCAAGATGTGACCATTTTGCAAGAATTCTCCCACTGCAACAAGGAGATCTCCAAGGAACAATACCTCCTCAACCTTATCCTTTATTTTCAAGGCTTGCTCGTATGATTCAACCCTTACTACAGAACCATCCTTCAACTTCACAACCGGTCCCTCAATGGTATCAACGGGCATTGCTGCTCCAGCCTTTCCAGGTCTCTCAAGGACCAACTGTGTTCCTATAGCAATGAATCCTCCTGTTAAAACCATGGTGGCTGGATGAACACCAACAGCTGCCAGTCCCGTATTCCTAGACCTCCCATACCTCAACCTGAATCCTCCAACAGCCATCGGTTCGGAAAAGACAAGCCTCCCAGCAGTTAACTGCTCCAAATATCTCATGTTTGGTTCTATTGGAATATCCCCCCTCTTTTCCTCTTTCTTCTCTCCAGCTGAGTGTATTTTTTCCTGTAACTTCTTAAACTCTTTTGCAAGTTCTACCCAATCTTTTAACCCCCATTCCTCCGCCCACTTTTCCATCTTCTTCGGAAATTTCTTCAGTTTTTGAGCTAGACATTCCGCCAGGGTCAAACACATCCCTCCCCTGACCATGTTCGTCTCCACTCTCGGAAGATCTTTCTTTGCCGGAACCTCCCTTTCAAGAGTTGCATCTCCTGTTATCTCGATCGGAACCCTAGAGACAAGAAATCTTATTTCCTCATGACTTGGCTTGTATTGGAGCCTTGCCCTTGAATGATATTCCTCAATCTCTATTATGTATCTCTGTATTTCATCGTCCGTTGGATCGTAAGGCAGGAGACCAAACTTCCTTCTTAGATAATCCGCAACCAAGACTGAATATGAAGCTGCTGTTCCTCCAGCAGTTCTTATTGGTCCTCCATAGTAAACAGCAAGGTACTTTCCCCCATCCAACCTGCTTTTTATCTTAACACCAACAATCCCCTCTATTGGTGCTGATACTATTCCCATTGTTATGTAGGCAAGTCCTACTCTTATTCCAGCATCTATTGCCTCTTCTACTGATTCAAACTCACAAAACTTTCCAGAAGCTACCTCCTCAGCTATTTTTAATCCAACTCTCCAGTCCAAAAATCCATATTCCTTTTCAAGCTCTCTTATCCTCTCAGCGAGTCCAGAATTCATAAGTTTTGGAATCTTGAAGGATATTATGCTCTCCACCCTATCCGCAATATCCCTTGCAATATCTATTTCAACATCCTCCACTGGATCCAATCCTTTTTTTCTGGCTTTCTTCGCTATTTCATAAGCTCTCAATGCCTCCTTCTCTATTTTTTCAAAGTATTTTTTAAGTATCTCCTCCTTGTTCACAAGGTTTGTTTCGTAAGAAATGTTATAAAAATGACGATTAGAAAGTTGCTTAAAATATTTGTTTGAAGATAAAAAGAACTTCTACGAAACCTATGGGGCCGCGGGGATTTGAACCCCGGACCTCCCGCTCGTGAAGCGGGCGTCATACC
>CAZUOK010000058.1:0-4071 GCA_964622145.1 Candidatus Woesearchaeota archaeon
GACTAAACATAAGCCCAAAGGAGACCATTGAGAAAGGAGAGAGTAGGAGCTTCATCTTCAGCGGATTGAAGGTCCAAACAACCCTTGGGAAGAGGTCCCTGGAACTGTATCCAGCGATTTGTTATTCGTATTCAACAAAGGCCTCAAAATCACTATTTATAACATCAGAAGAGGAAATATTTGAGAAATATATAGAGAATGTTCAGGAAGCTTCCGTAACGTATTCCCCAATTACCGCAAAGATAATTGGAGGAAGTGTATTTCTGTTGTCAAGGGAAGATGATAGATACGTTGGGTTCATACCCCTATCACTCCAGATAACATCACTATCCCCAAACCTCTGGCCGGTGAAGAGCTGTGATGAGATATCGAGGTTTGAGATATCAAACCTCACTTTGAGGATAACCTATCCAAGGGATATTGAGATAGAAATGCTATCCAAGGATCCTTGGGAGCCCAAGCAAGAGGGAGAAACAGAAGTTGACAACCTGGTAGTGAAAGAGTACTCCCTTAGAGACAAATACAAGAAGTTCTTAAGGACAAAGCAATCCTTGAAAGAGATACCAATAAATATAAAAGTTATTTCAGAGAGCTCTGTAAAGTTAGGGGAAATAAAGGTAGAGATAGATACAAACTACTATGTTTACCAGATGTATCCAAACAAGAAGACAACTTTAAGAGTCCTTGAAGTGAAATAGTCTTTCCAGATCGACCTCAGCAGCCACAATAGGGAAGTCTATCTTGAAGTTCAGGAGGACTTCGGGATGGATCTCCCCAGCAAACCCCACCCTTTCTCCATGGTACATAATCTCTGCACACCTCCCTTCTATAAAGGAAGGGTGTGAATATTCCTTAAATATAACCTTCTTACCCAACCTGTCGAAGATGTAGTCTAACACTTCCCTTATCTGAGTGAAGTTCACCGAACTGTCACAGATCGCTAGAGATAGATGAAGTTCATTTCTTGCCTTGTTCTCAAATGAATCGTCAGGAATTACGACGTAACTTATCTCGAACACCTTTATCGGCTTCTCCGCATTCTTGTTAAATGATATTGTCTTCAAAAGGGATGGTAGGAGCCACCTCCTAACTGTGTCAAAAGGTACCTTTACCTTTCCAAGCTCCACAAGATCTATATCTTCAATTCTCATTAGAGATGTCTGCTCCTCCCTTTTTAACAAAGAAAAAGTAAAAACTTCTTGAAAGCCAAGTCCAATGAGAAGTTTTGACAAAATTCTCTCCACCTTTGTTCTGGAATCTAATCTTCCTATGGTAAACACCTTTGGAACCCTTGGTTCCATCCTGTTAAATCCATACGCCCTAGCAACATCGTCTATCAAATCCACCTCATCCATGATGTCCACTCTGTAGAAAGGGGGTCTCACGACGATCTTCTCCCCAACTTCCAATACCTTATGCCCCATTCTTTCTAGAAGTTCCGAAATTTCCTCCCTTGAAAGCTTTAAACCAATCATCTTAGAGCATCTCTCTGGATCCAAGGAAAACCTCTCAGAGTCATCTCTAGGAGTTTCCCTCACACCCTCCTTGTACAAAACCTTTACCTTGTATATCTCCCCACCCATCTCAGAAAGTGTCATTGCTATTATGTTTGAAATCTTCTCAACAGTCCAAAGGTGATTTCCTGTTATATCAACAAATACATTCTCTGTTTCCTCTGTAATCTTCCCAATCTTCTCAGAATTTATTATGGGAGGCATTGAAAGGACATCTCCCTTCGAATCCCTCAGAACAGGGAACCTGTCATAACCCTTCAGAAGGTGAGAATACTCCATCCCCTTCGGGTGTTTCTGAAGTATTTCCCTACCATTCATTTCCTCTTGGAAGCCTAGGGGGACGAACCTTATCTTTTCTGGCTCCTCAGCCCTGTAGTACAAAGGAAATTTTATTTTGTCAAGGTCATGAAATCCTATCGCAGCCTTTTTCCTCTTCCTACCAAAGGTAGAGTGTATCTTTTCCTGGAGCTGTATCATTTCCCAAATATCTTCATCACTCAAGCTCAATCCCTTGCAAACAAGCCCTGCAATATAAGGTCTCACAGATCTAACACTTTCATCCACAATGATTTCATAGTTGGATTCTTTCAGGATGATTTCCTTCCTCTCCCCCTTCAAATACTCCCTAAGCATCCTAAGTATTCCGTACGTTGTGAAGAGATCAGGTCTATCTGGAGTTATCTCAACTTCCAAAAAGTTTCCTTCCCAGCCCTCAGGCTCTATTCCAAGCTCAAACAATAAGTCTTCCAACTCTTCCTTCCTTAACCCCAAAGAGGATTTTATTGGATCATACCTTATCCTTGCGGTAGCCATCCAACCACCTCATAATTCCTTATCCACTCCAGATCCACCATATCCCCAAATACTTCCCTTATGTCTTCGATATCATAAATCAGCATCGCGAGTCTCTCCAAAGCAAGACCCCACGCTATTATTGTTACATCCTCCAAACCAAAAGGTCTGAGAGCTTCTGGTCTGAATATACCAGAATTTCCTATCTCAACCCATTTTTTCACCTCAGGATGCCATCCAAAAACTTCCATCGAAGGTTCTGTGTAAGGATTGTACGTCGGCTTAAACCTAAGCTTCTTTATCCCAAAGTTCTTGTAGAATTCCTTCATAAATCCCATAAGATCCCTCAGACTTAGTCCATAATCTGCTATGAATCCCTCTATTTGATGAAACTCTGCCAAGTGTTTCCAATCTATCGTTTCATTCCTAAACACCCTTCCAACACAGAAGTACTTGCAAGGTACTTTTATTTCTCTTCCAAACATTCTAAAAGTAACGGCTGTTGTGTGAGTTCTTAGTATAAGGCTCCTTGTTACATCTTCACTAAACTTATATCTCCATTTCTCTTCATGAACCTTTTTTACCCTCTCCAACAATTCTTTTTCCCTTATCTCCCCCTTTGAAGGATTCTTTAGATAGATAGTGTCGTGAAGTTCTCTTGCTGGATGATCCTGTGGCTGGAACATTGCATCGAAGTTCCAGAAGGATATTTCAACCCAGGGACCCCTCACTTCCTCAAATCCCATGGAAATAAGGACCTCTTTTACAAGATCTATCAATTCCTTTAGGGGATGTCTTCTACCTCCATATATTTCCGGTACCCTCGACTCTACATCGTATCTCCTAAACTTCTTTTCCCTCCAAACCCCACTTAGTAGGACATCTCTTGTGTATTCTTCTATAAGATCAAGTTTTTTTGCTGTCTTCAATACTTCGAGCCCAATATCTTTTATCCTAACATTCCATATCTTATACTTCCTCTTTTCAAGAAGACCTCTCTTAAGAAACTCTTTAAGCTCCTCCTCCGAGAAGGATAACCTCCTAAACTTTTCTGTCCTTCTCATTTCTACATCCTTCAGAAGGATGACTTTGCCATCTTTTATCTCAATTATCCCCATCCTCTTCAGTACTCCTATTGCTGCCTTTTTTTCATCATCCTCCAGCGGAATCTCACTTATATTAATCTCTCTCCTTTCCCTCAAAATTTCAAGGAGTTTGTCCTCAGGAAGATCTTCCTCCAGATACCTTACCCCTTTTTCACTGTAAGAAACCCTTTCAATCTCCTTCTCCTCAATTTCAACTAGGTCCTTGTTAGCAAGATATAGGATGACTCTAGCAACCCTAGCGTAATCCCAGCCTTTTTCATCAATTATATCATCAATCTTCCTCTCCTTTCCATCACTTAGTAGTTCAAGAATCTCAACCTCATCCCTTGTCAAGCTTTCGGCGAGCTTGCGAACAATGCCTACCACCTATTCTCTTTCCGCTGGACTTCTTTTATAAACATTTCTAGATCCTCAAAACCCCCTTCCAGAGTAAGAATGCCACTCCTAGTAGCACACCAACAGCTATTACTGTTATCCAAATGTAGAGCGGTAGGACAAATATCTCCTCAGGTTTCTCTTTAGGGGCTTCTTCCGTGATGTTCTTTTCCTCTAAAATTTCCATCCTTTTAACTGCCCTTCCGAAGAGTATTTCCGATTCAGAATCCACTCTCACTTCATTCCCAACGATTTGCCTTCCATTGACGAATACAACATAACCC
>CAZUOK010000059.1:0-3851 GCA_964622145.1 Candidatus Woesearchaeota archaeon
CTTCTATTTGAGGTTCAGGAACAAACATTATTGAGAATCCTTTTTCTTTAAGTTTCCTCATATCGTTTAAAATATCAATAGGGTTATATCTTCCGAATCTTGTCAGATCATGGATTAGAATAATCTTTATATCATTCTCTTCACAAAATTTTAACATTTCTTTAACAACTTTTCTTTCTTCAAATCTTATAGACCTAAAAGTTTCAAAATCTTCAAAATATTTGACTATTTCAATTCCTTCTCTTCTTGCAAACTCTTCTATTGCTTTCCTTTGTTGTTCCAAACGTACCTTTACTAACCATGTTATCAGAGGTTAGATTATAATCTTAAACATTTGCTTTATTTATTTCACCAATCTATTACTGTCAAAGATTAGCTCACTTTCAACAGATTTTCGACGTAAATTGATTTATTGCTCCCTTTATTAAACTTCCAAACCATTTTATATCCCTTTAATGGTTCTAAATAGCAACTCCTTCTCCTTTTCTTTTCGTAATGGTTTACGTATACGTAGATCTTTTTTAGAACTAGTCAACCTTCATCTTCACATCGGGAACAAACAACCTTCTTTTCTTGGTTTCCTTCGCATGATCTAAGGGTATATAAAGGAAATCTTCGAGATGATAAGAGAGTATTTAAAAGACAAGTTTGATCTTGAGATCTCGTGAGGGTACTGCTGTTTTCGGATTCCTTTGTAACGAGGACAATGTTCACAAAGATAGACAACATACTCATAGATCCCTCTGTAGCCATATGTCCCAAAAGATACGGGCTTGAACCGAAAGAATATGAATTAAGGATCCTTGAGGAATTGAGAAAGAAGATTGTTGACCTTTCGAAGGATGCCAAGTATGTAGTAGTGACTCACTACCACTGGGATCACGTTCCCCATCCAAAACTGGACTGGATGTACGAATTATTTAAGGATAAGGAGGTATTTCTGAAGGATTTTGAAAGCATGCACAGATCTGGAAAGGAGAGGGGAAGGAGGGTCTACAGGAAGATTTCTGAGAGAACGAAAGATATAGAGTTTGCTGATGGAAAAGAATTCAATAAGTTTACCTTCTCAAAACCTTTCTGGCATGGAGGAGAAGAATCGAAGGTAGGAAAAGTTATATTCTTTCTTTACAAGGGATTCCTGTTTGCATCTGATACACAAGGATTTCTGGATAAGGAGGCCTTGGAATGGGTAATGGATGCAAACCCAAAGACAATCTTCTTTTCAGGCTATCCATCCTACAGAAATCCTGAAGGTATTGAAGAGAGCTTAAGGAATGTTGAAGAGATAATGTTCAGAACAGATGTAAAGACAATGATAATGGATCATCATGCAACAAGAGACAAAAATTTTAGGGAATCTTTTAGAGAATTGTTTGAATTTTCTGAGGAAGTTGGAGTTAGACTTATTACCGCAGCAGAGTTTATGAAAACAAAAGAATTGTTGTTAGAAGCGAGGAGGGATGAAGAGGTGGAGGGATGGGAAGAGGTACTTGAATTTATAAAGAATCTTCATCGTTAAATCATTTAAAAGGAAATCGTTAACCCCAACTTTACGATAAAAACTTAACGATAACTTAACGATCCGTAAAGTTTATAAATAGAGATATCGAGATCCTTCTCGATGGATTTAGAGAGACTGCTGGAGCTCATAGCAAGAGGGGAAGGTGAAAACGTTGAGTTCAAAGAGAAAATTACAAGGGAAATTGCAAAGGATGTTTGTGCAATGGCAAACACAAATGGAGGCTATATAATAATAGGTGTTTCGGATGACAAAAGGATAGTTGGAGTCAAAGAAGGGGCAGAAGAAATATATAAGATAATTTCGGAAATAAAACCACCAGTTTCATTGAAAATCTTTGAGAAAGTAATTGAAGAGAAGAGGGTTGTAGTGATTGAGGTAAGAAGGAATTACAAACTCCATTCCCTTGGAGGGAGAGTGTATTTTAGGATAGGATCTCACTCAAGGCCCCTTGATATACTGGAAATAACCCAACTCTCAACAGAATACCTACTCGTCCCTTTTGACACACTCCCATCAAGTGCAAGAGTAAAAGATATTGTGGAAGAATATCTGGAGTATTACCTAAAGAGAAGGGAAGAAATTAGAGGAACAAAGATTAGATGTTCCAAGTTAGAAATATTAAAGAAAATAAAGGCTATAAAGGGGGATAGGCTGACAAATGCGGGAGTTCTCTTCTTCACAGAAGATCCATCAGAATTTATTGAGGGAGCATTTCTAAGATTGGTATGGTTTGAGGGAAGAGAACCTGGAAGGTACAAAGATGACCTCTACCTAACGGGACCTGTTTGGAAGATTTTGGATGAGGTTGAGAAGTATTTCAGAAAGAATCTCAGAAGAATTGGGGGGGAAAAGGTTGGATGGAAAAGAATACAGTTATTAGAATATCCCATCCTCGCCCTAAGAGAGGCCGTAACGAATGCTCTTATACACAAGAACTACACAATACCCTCCCCAGTTACCATATGGATATTTGAGGATAGGATTGAAATAAGAAATCCTGGTAGTGTACCACCAACCGTCGATTTAAGCAATCCTTCTCATGTCCCAAGAAATCCCCTTCTCTGTGAGTATATGTACGATGTAGGATACATAGAGAGATTTGGATATGGAATAAGGATGATGTTTGAGGAGACAAGAAAGCATCCTTTTGTGGACCTTGAAATTATAAGAAGGCCTTATTCAACAGTCGTTGTGTTTAGGAAGAAAGAGGAAAGAATATTTGATGAAAAAGAGCTAAAAATAATAGAAGTACTTGAGAAAGAAGGTCCAATATCTTCTTCTGAGATATCAAAGAAAATTGGGCTTTCAAAGCCAGCCACACTTGAGAAGATAAAGAAACTTATGAAAATGGGCATTGTTGAGGCTATTGGAAGGGGTCCACAGAGGAGGTACAGATTATCCAAAAGTTAAATGAAAGTTTACAGTAGAGACTTAACGATAACTTAACGATCCGTTAACTCCTCCCCTCAAGCTTCTTCATGATCTCATCTATTTTCCTCTCTATTTCCTTTATCCTATCATACATCTCTTTTGCAACAGGATTTCTCTCCCAAAGTATTCTTGACTCCTCCCTATAAACTCCCCTTCTCGTATCCCACCATCCTAAAAGGACAACAATTGGAATATAGCATACCAAGAAGGATATCACAAATATCCAAAGCCTTGGGAATATTGTATTCAGGAAGGGGATTCTCTCTATAAGTAATCTGTATTGTATTACGATGAAGTTTAGGAAGGATATTATGAAGGCAAAGTAGACACCATGTCCTCTCCTAAAATACACCCAGGATCTGAAGATGACTTCCCTAAACCTTTTCCTATCCACAAGGTTACCTCTTGAAAGAAGTTTAAAAATATTTTTCAACCTAAAAAGAAAGGTGGAGTGGTGGGCAATTGAAAAGGAAAAAGTACTTGAAATCCTGGGCTCAAATCCTGAAAGAGGGCTAGAAGAAAGGGATGTTAAAGAGAGACTGAAAAAGTATGGAAGGAACTTCATAAAAGAAGAAAAAAGGAGGGGGGCTATTGAGATATTTCTGTCCCAATTTAGGAGTCCCTTAGTAACCCTGCTCATTTTCTCCTCTGTTGTATCCATCTTACTTGGAGATATTAGGAGTTCCATCCTCATCCTCTCAATTATAATACTAAACAGTATCCTTGGATTCTACCAGGAGTACAAGGCAGAAAGAGCAATAGAGGAGATACAGAGACTGATAAAACCAAAGGTTGTAGTAATAAGAGAAGGGAAAGAAAGAATTGTGGATTCTTCATTATTGGTCCCTGGAGACATAGTATTACTCAGAGAAGGAGATGTCGTACCAGCGGATATAAG
>CAZUOK010000060.1:0-2400 GCA_964622145.1 Candidatus Woesearchaeota archaeon
AACAGTATAACGGATTTGAAGTTGAATGCTATACTGTTGAAAAGATAGAGAAGGCTGGTGGGAAGGTTGTTAGAGTACATTAACTATATAATTCCTGAGGTTGAGCAGCCAAAGAGGAGGTTGGAATTCTTAGAAAGGTTGAAGTACACGCTTGTGGCAATTGTTCTCTATTTCCTTTTGGCATCAACACCTATATATGGTATATCAAAGGAAGTAACCTCTAGGTTCGAATCTTTATTAGTACTTCTAGGGGCTTCCTTTGGATCTCTGATAACTCTCGGTATAGGTCCGATAGTAACAGGTCTTATCATACTGGAACTCCTGATTGGTGCTGAGGTAATAAGAATAGATCTAACGAGTGATGAAGGTAGGAGGGTATTTAGATACCTGTCAAAGTGGTTTGCCCTTGCGTTTATAATACTGGAGAATTCTTCATGGGTGTTATCAGGAACACTTCCTCCAGAGCATCCAACCCCTTGGAATTACTTCATTGTCATATCTCAGCTCGTGCTTGCTGGTATGCTTTTGATTGTTTTGGATGATTTCGTTGATAAGTGGGGGATAGGTTCAGGGATCTCTTTGTTCATTGTTTGTGGAGTATCAAGATCTTTATTCTCTCAGTTGTTTTCCCCGATAATAAGGGATGGTATGCCAACAGGATCCTTTTTGAGGGGGATTTTGTTCCTTATGAAAGGGGATGCTTACGCGGCAACACTTTCTTTCATACCGTTTATAACGTTCCTCCTCGTCTTCTTCCTCTCCGTCATTGCCCAAGGAATAAAGGTGGAAATCCCCCTGGCTCTTGTAAGATTCAGGAGCGACAGGTCCTTTAAATGGCCAATAAGCCTACTTTACGTTTCAAATATCCCTGTTATATTTGCTGCAGCCCTCCTTGCAAACATAAATATGTGGGCTCTTAATCTATATAGGGCTGGATATCCAATACTAGGAGAATTTAAGGCTGTTGAGACGGCTAGGGGTGTTAGGGAAGTTCCTGTCTCTGGACTGGTTTATTATTTAACTCCAGAACCAGTTTACGACGTATTTTTGGGAAGGGTTTCATTCTGGATTTGGCTTGAGAAGGCAATATTTTACTTCATTTACATGATCATCGCTTGTGTTTTCTTCACAAAACTCTGGATCATGGTTGCCCCGGCACAGAGTCCTGAGAGCATAGCGGAGATGATAACATCTAGTTATCTTCAGATACCTGGATTTAGGGCAAACAGGAGGATGATTGAGAAGGTAATAGCAAGATATGTCAATCCTGTCGCAATTCTTGGAGGAATATTCGTTGGAATACTCGCAGCACTTGCAGACACACTTGGAGCACCCGTTAGCGGGACATCCATACTGCTTGCTGTCCTGATTTTGTTAAATTACTACGAATTGATACTGAGGCAGTACTCGAGGGAGCTTCCGGAGGATTTAAAAAGGTTCCTTGTTGGAAGGGCTTAGGGGATGGGACATGCCAAGGCCAGCGTACAGGTCGAGGTCGAAGAGGAGGATATGGAGGAGAACCCCTAGTGGGAGATTGGTTATTCATTATGAGAAGAAGCTTGGAGATTATCCAAGGTGTCCAATTTGTGGAAGAAAACTGCAGGGACTTCCAAGGGCAAAGGAAATGAGGTGGTTGAACATAACAAGGAAAAGGGTCTCAAGGATGTATGGTGGACACCTCTGCTCTGAATGCTCAAGGAAGGTTTTGAGAGAAAGGGTATTTTCTCTCGTTAAATAGAAAAAACTTTTTATAAGATCCTCTTTTGGTGTTCGGTATGGAGCCAGGGAGACTATGCGTAAAGATTGCTGGGAGAGAGTCCGGAAGAATATGTGTTGTTGTGAAGAGGATAGATGAAAACTTCGTTCTTATAGATGGGTTTGTGAAGAGGAGAAGGTGTAACATAAAGCACTTGGAACCACTTCCATACAAAATAGAGGTAAAAGAGGATGAGGATAGTGAGAGCATAAGGAAGAAGATACTAGAAGTTACTGGAGGGGCGAAGGTCCTTAGGGAATTGGAGAGGAAGTAATTCAGCACTCAAGATCCTCATCATACTTCAGCATTGGAGTCATTCATCCTCGCAATCTTTAAAATGAGAACTTCTTTTTAAGTTTTGTGGGACTGCTCCCATTTGAGAGGGAAAAGAGGGAAGTGTTGTACAAAAGGGATGCGGAGACAAACCCGGAATGGGGGAAGAGGCCTGAAGAAAGGAGTGTGGAGGAATTACTGGAGTTTGGTTTGATAAATTTGGATAAACCAAGGGGGCCAACAAGTCATCAGGTTGCTTCTTGGGTAAAGGAGATATTAAATCTTAGGAAGGTTGGTCATGGTGGGACCTTGGATCCAAAACTCACGGGAGTCCTCCCAATTGGGTTGAACTCTGGAACAAAGATATTGAG
>CAZUOK010000060.1:2410-3761 GCA_964622145.1 Candidatus Woesearchaeota archaeon
TCTCGCTGGAAAGGAATATGTCATGCTAATGCATCTGCACAGGGATGTACCTGACGAGGAATTAGAAAAAGCAATTATGTCTTTTGTTGGGGAGATTGTTCAGATCCCTCCCCTGAAGTCTTCTGTAAAGAGGAGGCCAAGAAGGAGGAGGATATATTATATTGAGATATTGGAGAGGGAGGGAAGAGATGTTCTTCTAAGGGTTGGTTGTCAGGCTGGGGTCTACATGAGAAAACTTGCGGTCGATATTGGGAAAAAGCTAGGAATAGGGGCCCATATGCAGGAGTTGAGGAGGACGAAGTCAGGACCTTTTAAAGAGGAGGAGTCCGTGTACCTACAGGATGTTGTTGATGCGTACAAGTTTTGGTTGGAGGATGGGAATGAGAAGTACATAAGGAAGGTGATACTTCCCATTGAGAGGGGGGTTGAGCACTTGAAAAAGGTCTGGATACTTGATTCTTCGGTTGATTCCATATGCCATGGGGCAACCTTGAAGGTTCCTGGGATAGCAAAGCTTCATTCAAATATAAAGAAAGGGGATATGGTTGCTGTGATGACGTTAAAAGATGAACTTGTTGCTATAGGGGAATCTTTGTTAAGTTCTGAGGAGATCATGGAGATGGATAAGGGGGTTGCTGTGAGGATAAGGAGGGTCATCATGAAGCCTGGAACCTACCCTCCCCTCTGGAAGAAACTGAAATCTTTATAAGAAATGTCTTTTAAAAATAGACTCATGAGATGGTTGTCTGTACTGTTGATCCCACTCGTCTTTTCTTTGAGCATAGATTACGTCCCTGTGAAGAACATAGTAAAGGTTGGGGAGGAGGCTGTATACAGAATAATACTCTACAATGAGGAGGAATTTCCGGTTAATGTTAGGATATATGGGTTGGGTGTTGAGGAGGTAACACTCACAATTCCTCCAAACCAGACGGTGGAGAGGGATGTAAGGATAGAGTGCAGGGCTGGGATACCGTACAACAATCCTGTCTACATAGAGTACGATGGGAGGGAGTTTGTGATATTCCCAAGGATATACGGATACGGGAAGAGGGAAGGAATACCAAGTTGTATGATACAGAAGAAGCAGATTGGAAAGGAAGAGGTTGAAATACTCCTTTCTTGTAACTTTGAGATAAAAAAGACAGTCCTTAAGGTTGATGGGATAAGGATGGAGGGGAAGGATAGATTTATAATAAGTGGGATAAGCCCTGGAGATTACAAAGGAACTCTGACAGTCTTTTATGAAGGTGGGAAGATAAGGGAAGAATTTGAACTTCATGTAAAAGAAATACTGGATGTTTATAGGGAGGGTAGGAGGATTGATGGAGTTTTCTTTAGGAAGTACAAG
>CAZUOK010000061.1:0-3664 GCA_964622145.1 Candidatus Woesearchaeota archaeon
TCCAACTTTCAATCTTCTATACATTGAATCCCATCAGTTGAAGGGAAAGGTAGAGCAAGCACAATAAAGACTTTCAATCTTCTATACATTGAATCATGTTTACAATGTTCATATTGCTCATAGGTGCATTGATACTTTCAATCTTCTATACATTGAATCTTTCAAGTAAATTTTGTTGTTGCTTCCTTAAAACTTCCTTTCAATCTTCTATACATTGAATCAAGGCTACAATTGACAAGCTCGTCAAAGAGATTAATGATCCTTTCAATCTTCTATACATTGAATCCGGGACAAACTGGTTCGATTTGGACCAAAGCACGGCGATAGGCGGCTTTCAATCTTCTATACATTGAATCAGGTTTAGATACGGAGACATAGAAGATTGGGTGGATGTAACCTTTCAATCTTCTATACATTGAATCAAGATTCAGAAAACAGTATGTGGGAAAAATTTTATACAGTCTTTCAATCTTCTATACATTGAATCACACAGGCGGATTAACGAAATCAGACTACGAATTCCTCATTTACTTTCAATCTTCTATACATTGAATCTTAGTCTCGAACATGTTGTATACTATATAAAGCTCCCTAAATTCCCCTATACATTGGGGTCACTTTCTAACAAGCAGGGTATCTTTTTAAAGCTTATTGATCTTTAAGGTCTGTGTTCGAAAAATGAAACTTTTAAATTCTGAAGTTTTCTTCAGTACCTAAGCCTTGCCTTAAAAAGGTGTTCGAAGATGCTCCTAAGTGTCAGGGATATTGAAGAACTGATCTTTTGTCCAAAGCTATTTTATTATCATGTTGTACTTGGGATTGAGAGGTTCTCTGGCTTCTGGAAGGAAGTGGGCAGGAGCTTTGAAGAGCAGAAGAAAGAAGAGATTACAAATATTCTTAGTAAAGAATATATCATCCTTGAAGATAAAGTATATGAGAGCAAGAGGCTAGGCTTAAGAGGTAGGCCTGACATTGTTCTTAGACACAGAAAATACAACCACTATGCCATTGTTGAAGTCAAAAATTCTGACAAGGCGAAGCCGGAGTTTCTAGGAACACTTTTTACTTACGCTATACTTTTGGAAGATTGTGGTCTATGTCCAGTTAAAGAAGCATTTCTGGTTCTGAGAAATGATATAAAAAGATATGAAGTATCTGATGCTGAGAGGGAAAGAGCATATTATTTTCTTAGAAAAGCAAGGGAAATCCTCAATGGTGAAGTTCCAAAAGGTAATTCAAAAAATTGCTACCTTTGTGATCTCAGAGGTGTTTGTGATGAAGGAGGTATTAGTAATAAGTGATTTTGGTGTAAGAATAAGAAAGAAGAGAAGAAGAATTCTAATAGAGGGAAAAGAAAGTAAGACTGAAGTTCCTATAAAAGATTTAAGGGACGTTATAATCCTAACGAGAACGAGTTTATCAACTGATATCATAAGAACTCTTGTTGAAAATGGCGTAGAGATAACCATCTGTTCTTACCTCGGTAGGCCTGTTGCAAGAATAATTGGGAGCAGGATAGGAGGTTCTGTAATAAACAGAAGACTGCAGTACAGGGCAGTTGATGGAGAATTGGGAGTGGAGGTTGCAAAGAAACTAATAAGGGCTAAAATAGAGGCCCAGTCTATGAATCTCAAATACTACTCCAAATCTAAGAGAATAGAGGAAATATCGAGATTTCTAAAGGAGAGAGCAGAAAACTTGATTGCGATATCAACAGAACTATCAAGAATAAAAGGAAAGAATATTGAGGAGGTTAGGGAAGAAATAATGAACGTTGAGGGAAGAGCCGCGGAAATGTATTGGGATGCTATAGCGAGGGTCTATGGAAAGGAGTTTGGATTTCAAGGAAGAGATCAGAGAGGAGAAGACGTTATGAACGTATATCTAAATATTGCATACAATCTGCTCTCTATTTGGGTTTGGAAGTATTCCTTATATTTTTCTTTAGACCCCTATCTTGGTTTCCTTCATGCCGAAAGACCTGGGAAGCTTTCCTTAGTTTATGACCTCATGGAGCCTCTAAGACCAATCACTGATAGAATGACGATTGGTTACATCTTGAAAAATAAACCCAAGAAAGATTTTAAGGATATCAAGAAATTCAAGCATGATCTTCTTGAAAGATTTTTGACAACAATGGTGTATTTTGGATACAGAAAGCTCAGGCTTAAGACAGCAATTTTTTACTATATTCAAAGCCTTATATCTTTTCTGAGGGGAAAAGGTGAGATTATTTTTCCAAAGATCTACTGGTAACCTCAAGAAGATCCCCAACATCCCAGACCTCAATGTCCTCAGGTTCTTTTTCTATTATATCCTTATCAGGAACTACTAATATTCTCCTGCACCTTTTGAATCTTGAGAGCTTTTCTTCAATCTTTCTAATATCTTTTCTATTCAATCTATTTACCCATTTGACCTCTCCAACAATCTTCAGCCTATTAAATTCCAATAGCACTATATCCAGCTCAAGACCATCTTTTACAAAAACTGCGGGCTTCATCCCAAAGATTTTTGATAGTAATCTTCTGACAAACTGCTCAACATGCTTTGGAATCTTCTCTTGAACAACCTTTCTAATGAAACTCTCAGGTATTTGGGTTTCAAGGTACCCGTACTTTTCATCCAGGTAAAAGTGGAGGTCAAAGAGTGGAGAAGTATGCAACCAATGGCTCCCCCTCCTTCCAAAGAATTCAATTCTCTCTATTATCCCCATTTCAGAGAGAGTTTTCAGATATTTTTGAACAATTCCAGGATTTTCTTTTTCCAAGATTCCCCTTGAGTAAAGAAAGGATGTTATTTCGGATACTGTCCTCTTTCCATCTGAGATAGCTCTAAGGACTCCCTTATAAATATCTGTTAGCCTTTTCTCTTCCTCTCTAAAGATTTCCCAAATTATTTCTTCAACAACATACCTAAAATCATCCAGGAATTTGGAAAGAAATTCCCCCACTGGTGGTTTGAAGTCTTTTAACAGTAGAGGTTCTCTGAGATACACAGAGGCTTCTAGAAGCTCTTTTCCCCTTAATTCTTTAGAAAGTTCGACAAGAATCTCTCTTTCATCTATTAGATCAAATCTTACTGGATGAAACAATCCTAAAAGGGGGGATCTCTTTGTTAAAAGCTTGTTTTCAACAAGCCATAGTGTTGATGTTATGAGAATAAGCTTCTTTCTCCTTTTTGTTGATACTGCGTGCAAAAGGTCCAAAAATCTTCCCGGTAATCTGTGGAATTCATCCACAACTATATTCCTCCTGTTATATATCTCAAGAAATATCTTTTCAAATTCTTTGTAGTTTAAGAGCTTAAAGTCCTCTTTATCTAGGATAGTTCCGTCCGTATTTACAAAGAAATACTTATCGTATTTCATAAAATGCTCCACAAAGAAGGATTTTCCAGTCTTTCTCCTCCCGTATATAAGGATCCAGTCCTTTCCTTTAATTTTATCCTCTAATATTCTCCTGTGAATTATTCTCATAAGAATATTTCTCATAAGAATAACTATAAAAACCTTTCGCAGTACTCTTTTAAAGCGCAGTTCCTTGGACACCTCTTTGAAATCCCAGGATCCTTATTGTGAATAAGAGAATACTGCAAGTTGTCCCTGGCATCAATAAATGCTGCCCTCAACTTTTCATCTATTACAAATATCTCTCTATTTACC
>CAZUOK010000062.1:0-3656 GCA_964622145.1 Candidatus Woesearchaeota archaeon
TTCTCTGAAGATAGGGTCTTGAACGCGTACGAGAGGATGGTGAGGGCGATAAAAGGAGGGGCTCAGGTGAGCCTTTCAAGGTGGTTCAAATGATGGACATGCTCTCCCAGATCCTAATATTTGCAATATTCATATTCTTTGGATCCATACCAGTGATTTTTCTGAAATCAAAGCACAAGGCAATACTTACAATGATATTTGGTGCCCTAATAGGGCTTGCAGCCATGCATGACTATAGCAGAGGAAAGGATCTCTTTTTTTCCTTGATAAAGTACACTGCCATAGCAACTGTTTCCTCAATAATTATATCAACCTTCTCGAAGAAGGAGATTAACCCAGAAGATTTGATGAGAAGGGTTGAATACCTTGAAGGAAGATTGAATGCTGTAATAAATGCATTGAAATCGAAAGAAATACTTAGGAAAATTGATGAAAAGATATGGATAGAGAAGTTTGGGGAAAACTTCGAGCTATTTAAGAGAGACAAGTACTTCGATTACTATAAAGTTTGGGGAAACAAAGGGAAGTATATCTTAAAAATAGATAGAGAGACAGGATATCTTGCAGGATATGAAAAGGTTAGCATATTTCCTTGGATGCTAAATATTCTTAGAATTTCATTACCAGTTATACTCCTGGGATACTTATCCTTCAATGCGTATCTTGGGTATAAAGAAGGAAAAAGCATAACTTTCGGAAAGCTTATGTCAGGCATTGCCCCTCTATTCAAGGCATCTGGCATATCAAAGATCCCATTTGAAGAGACAAAGAATTGTTCCATGCCAATGATGGATGTCTTGTTAGCTGTTTACAGGAATCAAACAAGCCTTGAACCTATAAATGAGAGCGCGGTAAAGATCATACTAAATGAAACTGAATTTCTTGCTGTTATGAGCGATCAGGAACTTTGTATATACGAGGCTGGTCTAAAATGTGGATGTATAAACCTGACTACCTTGGGAGGGATATATCCAGGAGAGATTACATAAGGATGATACTGAAGAGGGTAAGGAGGAGTATAAAGGAATTTGACTTTGATGAGATAAGGGTGAAAGGGGGGAAGGACCCCTTAAACAAGATTGGGAGGAAGGTATTGGATGAAATAGGAATTCATTACAAGGTTGTTGAGGAGAACTGGAACACCTCCTTCATCCCCCTTGAGGACTTCATAATAGAATTTGTGAGGAGTATTTATGAAGATAAGTTGGAAGATATGAGAAAAAAGGTTTATCCCTTCTTCAGAGTTCCCAGGGAAGAGGTTGCGATGTTAGGAGAAAAATATGGAATAAAGTACAGCCCAAAATCTTCTGATCTTGACTGGTTCCTTGAAAAGATATTTGAGATAGGTCCAACAATAAAGTTTTCTTGGGTGAATGGTATATTGTTCATCCTCAGAGGAGCTTGAGCTTAGAAGTGTGTTTGTCTATAAGTTCTTCTGGTGCCGGTCCTACCCCAAGGCATGTTATTGTGCCTGGAGGGACTTGTGTCAGTCCCGCATCAATTACAAGGAAGTTTGGGATCCCCTCCTCATCGAATTTTTTCTTCAATTCCAGGAGCTCGTCAAGAGAATCCACACAGAGCACAATCTTCTTCTGACCCTCCTCAATCCACTTTTCAGCCCAATCTTTGTTTTTCTTTAACGTCTCCAGGTAAGATCCTATGCTTGCATGGGCAACTTGGGAGCAGAGCTTCCCCTTCCCAATCTTAAGATCCTTCCTAACAATGATGACCTGCTTCATGCTACATCACTTGTGTCCAAGTATGAAGACCTTTTCAGAATCCTTCCTCGCAAAACCAACCCTTTCAAACTGTACTATCTCCCCAATCTTAACATTCAAAACATTCTCTTCAGCAGGACACTTTTTTATTATTAAACTCTCCTCGTTGAACCCCCCATCCTCCTTTAAAAGGTCTCCTACCTTCCAGAGCTCTACCCAAACTTCACTCCCCTTCGGAACCCACTGAACCTTCCTTATGTCCTTCCTCAATTCCTCCCCAGTAACTTCCAGGAAGAGCCTTTCCCCATCCTTTTCAACAACCCTCACATTGAACAAGTGCAGAAGCCTGAATTCTCTCATTTCCAATACCTCCTTTGGGAGGTAAAACTCCTTCCCATACCTTATCTTTCTCTTCCCAAGGGATTCATTGTTTGGATGATTCCTTATCTCAACCTCCCCTACCTCAACGCCCTCAACAATCCCGATCACAGGATCCTCAACCAGGAAAAGCCTCCTAACTCTAGGATCCAATATCTTCCTGTTTATCGCAGCTATCATATCAAAATCTATTTCCGGATGGGATTTTGATATCCCTATCTGCTTTGTAAGTTCATAGAAGGTTTCTTTTACTATCCCCCTTCTCACAAGGCCTTTTATTGTGACAAGTCTTGGATCATCCCACCCCATCACCTTCCCCTCCTCAATAAGTGCCCTTATCTTCCTCTTTGATGTTAGGTTTCTTAGCACACTCATTCTAGATATGGTTATTGTGACGATCTCCCTAAATCCAAGCAATTTCCTTATAGTATCATGGAGTTCACCAGCAAATTCGAACTCTGAAGATCTAATTATGTGTGTTATCCCTTGTATCCCATCGCACACGGCAGCACCAAAGTCATAGGTCGGCCAGACTATGTATTTATCCCCAACAATTGGATGGGGTTTCTTACAAATCCTGAAAAGTGTTGGATCCCTCATCCTCGTGTTTTCTGATCTCATATCCCCCTTAAACAGGACAACAGCCTCCCCCTCATCGAATTCTCCCTCCAACATTCTATCAAATAGCTCGAGATTTTCTTCCACAGACCTCCTCCTATCTGGTAGTTCCATTCCCTCTCTCCTAGCCCTGTTTATTTCCTCCTTTGGGCTTAAACAGACGTATGCATACCCCTTTTCTATCAATTCCCTCCCGTATTTGTACAAATCCTCCATAAAGTCCTTTGATATTATCTTCTTCTCATCGTACTTTATCTCCAAGAACTCGAAGAATTCATCCCATCCATCGTAGTACTCTTCCTTAGCAAGGGTTGGGTCTGTGTCCTCATATCTTATGACAAATTTCCCCTTGTACTTTAGGGAATAAAGATAATTTAGAAGGAATGCGTAAGCATGGCCTATGTGGGGGAATCCAGTTATCCCTGGAGCAGCCCTAAGGACAACTTTCCCTTCCTCTGCACCAGGTAATTCCTCAAGCTCCTTCCTCTCCTTTTTCTTATCTAATGCATCAGGCCAGATTTCAAGGAGCTTTTTCCTCTGTTCCTCGATGCTCATGGAATTCACTTCATCAACAACCTCTCTTATCCTTTCTATCCACTCCTTTATGTTCTTCTTTATATCAGGAACCTCCGCAACAACCTTCGCTACCACACTCTTAAGATTAGCTTTTCATCCATGCTCAACAGCATTCTTAAGCGCGTACTTCAGTATTACCTCCCTCATCCAGACCACCTTAGAAAATCTAATTAATATATTTTGAGGTACAAGAAGTATGGAGATTACAAAAGGTGTTAGGGTGATACCTGGAAAGGGTGGGGATTCCCATGTGTACGTCCTGGACGATGGAGACGGATTTATACTAATAGATACAGGATATTCAGAGAAGGTCAGGAAGGTTGATCAAAAGAAGGTAAAACTTGTCTTCCTAACCCACTCCCATTA
>CAZUOK010000063.1:0-3097 GCA_964622145.1 Candidatus Woesearchaeota archaeon
TAGGATGCCCGCTTCGCAAGCGGGAGGACCCGGGTTCAAATCCCGGCCGGTCCATTAGAAAAATAAACAAGTTCAGAGACAACATATTACGCTGTTAGTATAATATTTTCTGGATGCTTTGCTGAAAGTTTTTCTTACAGTTATAAACGAGTTCGTGAATTATCAGAAAATCACGGGAATATCCATCCAGGAGAAAGATCTTCTGTTATGACCAACTGGTAAGAAAAAAATGTTTTAGTAAAAGTGCCTTACCGAATCCTCATGGAAGAACACAATGTTCTCATAGGGGGTAGAGCAGGAGATGGAATAAAGTTTGGGGCAGAACTCTTGGCAAACATATTCAGGAACCTTGGATACTACGTGTTTGGTTATGTGGACTACCAATCCTTGATAAGAGGAGGTCATAACTTCGCCGTTATCAGGGCATCTGAGAGGAAGGTAATGTCTCACAGAAGGAAGGTGGATACCTTGATAGCACTAGACAAAAATACTGTTGATCTTCACAGAGAGGAGTTGAAGGGAAAGATAATATTTGATTCAAGCAGTTTCCAGGAGGAGGGTGTTGGAATACCAGCAGGGGAGTTCGTAAAGGAAAGGGGGTACAGTCCCATCATAAGAAACACAGTTCTTATAGGAGGGTTTTGTGGATGCTTTGGGATACCTTTTGAAATTCTAGAGAAGGCTATAAGGGAGACACTTGAGAAAAAGATAGAGGAAAACCTTGAGGCAGCAAAGTATGGATATAGAGAGGGATCAAAGAGCATTCTGGGGAAAATAAAGAAAGTTGGGGAAGCTAGGGGGAGAGTTCTAACAGGAAATACAGCAACTGCAATAGGGCTTGTGAAAGGAGGTCTGAAGGTTTACCTCGCATATCCCATGACACCTTCCACACCGATCCTCCATTATCTTGTTGAAAAGAAGGAGGAATATGGAATAAAGGTTTACCAGCCAGAAAATGAGATTTCAGTAATAAACATGGCTGTTGGAAGTGCGTACGCTGGAGCAAGGACAGCAATTGGTACATCTGGGGGAGGATTTGGACTTATGATAGAAGGATTGAGCCTCATTGGGATGTCAGAGACCCCATTAGTCATCGTTGAGGTCCAGAGGGCTGGTCCATCGACAGGGGTCCCAACCTATACAATGCAAGGAGATCTCTTCCACACAATATTCTCAGGGCATGGGGAATTTCCAAGAATTGTCGTCGCTCCTGGAGACCCAGATCAAGCGTTTTATTATTCAAGGAAGGCGATGAACCTAGCTTGGAAGTTTCAGGTTCCAGTCATAATACTGAGTGACAAACACCTTGGAGAAAGCCTATACACAGCTGAGTTCGAAGAAAAGGAAGAAATAGAGTCTCCAAAGCTCTGGAATGGGGAAGGGGAATACAAGAGGTATGAGATAACAGAAGATGGTATTTCCCCTCTGGCATTTCCAGGGACGGAGGGGATTGTTGTAAAGGCAACGAGCTATGAACACGATGAGTTTGGGATAACAACAGAGGGCCCTGAGATCATAAAAAGGATGCAGGAGAAAAGGAGGAGGAAGATGGAGAGCATTATTGAATATCTGAAGAAAGAAAGGACAGTTGATGTACTGAAGGGATCGAAGGACAAAGTGCTTATAACATGGGGCTCAACAAAGGGGGTTGTCTGGGATGTTGCAGAAGAGTTGGGACTTACAGCAGTTCAACCAATATATCTAGAACCCTTCCCAGAGTGGGAAGTAAAAGAAATTCTTAAGGAATCTGACGAAATTATTTGTGTAGAAGTAAACTCAACAGGATTGCTATCAAGATTGCTCAGGATGTACGGAATAAATGTTAGTAGGAAGATCCTAAAATACGATGCAAGACCCTTCACATATGAAGATCTCTTGGAGGTGGTTGGATGAAGTTAGACACTTACGCAAAGATTACCTGGTGTCCCGGTTGTTCGAACTTTTTGATACTAAAGGCTATAAAAGAAGTTTTGTCAGAGTTATCTCAGGAAGGCCTTAGGATGGAGAACGTTGTAATAGGGACGGGAATAGGTTGCCATGGCAAGATACATGACTATATAAATGTAAACAGCTTCTATGGACTGCATGGGAGGGTTGTAGCCACACTAGTAGGTGTTAAGATCGCAAATCCCAAACTCACCTGTATAGCATTTGTTGGGGATGGAGACGCCTATTCTGAGGGACTGGAGCACATAATATTTGCAGCAAAAAGAAACAATGATGTAAAGGTATTTGTCCATAACAACGGGGTCTTTGCCCTTACTACAGGTCAATTCACACCAACAACACCTAAGGGGATGAGGACAAAGACAACTCCAAAAGGAAATCCAGAAAAACCAATAAATCCAATATTGATAATGCTGAGCTCTGGAGCAACCTTTGTTGCTAGGGCATTTGCTGGGGAATATGAGCACATGAAATACATCATGAAGGAAGCCATAAGACACAAGGGGTTTTCATTTGTTGATATCCTCCAACCCTGCGTTAGCTTTAACAATACATTCCAGTTCTTCAGGGAGAGAGTGTACAAGCTAGAAGAGTCAGGACATGATCCAACGGATTTCAGAAAGGCATTGGAGAAGGCAATGGAATGGGATTACTCCAGCAAAGATTCTAGGATCCCAATTGGGATATTTTATAAAAAAGAAGAGAAAACATTTGAGGAAGAGTTCGATTAGCTTTTATTTCTTTTGTTCTTAAATTTCTTTTATGGCTGGTCTGCTTAGCGATAGAAAGATAAAGGAATATGTAAGAAAGGGTAAGATAATGATAGAACCGTTCGATGAGTCACTAGTTGGTCCAGCATCTTATGACGTAAGACTTGGATTCAGGTTTAGAGTATTTAAAGGAAGCTTTTTAGAAGTTATAGATGTCAAGGATTTTGAGGAGGAGTTTAGGGGGAAAATTGAGGAAGGAGACAGGGTTATCGAGAGGTATAAGTATTCTGATGTTGTTGTGCTGAAATCACCGGATATTCCTTTTGTAATACACCCTAACGAATTTGTGCTTGCATCCATCTACGAAAAGATAGAGCTTCCTCCAGACATTGCAGCCCAGATACAGGGGAGGAGCTCTATTGCAAGATTGGGTCTTATCA
>CAZUOK010000063.1:3107-3559 GCA_964622145.1 Candidatus Woesearchaeota archaeon
GTCTTATCATCCATACGTCCGCAGGCTGGGTGGATCCAGGATACAAAGGAAACCTTACTCTAGAGATTGTGAATGTAAATAAGATACCTGTAAAGCTTTACCCTCTAATGAAGATCGCACAACTCCAATTCTTTGAATTGGATGAGGAGGTTGAAGTACCCTATGGTCAAAGGAAACTTTCTAAGTACTTTGGGGAGAAAGGCGCAATGGAATCAAGGATTAGTTTGGACTTTAAGACATAACGAAATTTCCAAAGCTTTTCAAGGGAGAGAACTCTCCATATGCTAGAAAAAAGATTTCTTACAAGGAAGAGTAAGTAAAAACATTTTGATAAAACATTATTTCAGTCCAAATATTCTGAAATTAAGGGAGAGATATGATGAGGTCTGGAGGAACTTCAAATTTAAAATCTTTTAAAGCTAACCTAATCCATAGATAATAATCTTCGTTAT
>CAZUOK010000064.1:0-3486 GCA_964622145.1 Candidatus Woesearchaeota archaeon
TGTTGTTTCAGATCCAACAAACGAAGACATACTTATAGATGTTCTTAGGGAGGCAATACAGGACATAGATGCAAAGAGGGTTGTGATAGACTCTGTAACAACACTCTTCTTCACAAAACCCTCAATGGGAAGGAAGATTGTGTTCAAGTTGAAGAAAGTGATATCCGGGTACGGATGTACCGGAATAATGGTCTCCCAGATAAACGTTGGGGAGATAGGGTTTGGAGGATACGGGGTGGAGCATGCAGCAGATGGAATAATAAGGCTGGATCTTGATGAAATAAATGGGGAGCTAAGAAGATCAATAATAATATGGAAGATGAGGGGGACAAAGCATGACATGAGAAGACATCCCTTCGAAATAACAAGCGAGGGGATAGTGATATATCCGGATCAAGTGGTCAGGAAGGGTAGGCTATAATTCAAGAATTCTACCATTATTCTTATATACCCCTCTTCCTTTTCCCTTCTTGTGATAATCTCGATTGTAAATCAGAAAGGAGGGGTTGGGAAGACAACATTGGCTTTAAATCTATCTTATGCTCTCTCAAAACTTGGAAAAAAAGTTCTTTTAATAGATTTGGATCCCCAAGCCTCATTATCTTCTATATTTGGTCTTGATAAAGACAATAAGGGGATTTATGAGGTGCTGCTTGGGGAGGAAGAGATAAGGAATGTTGTTATCAAAACAGATCTTGGATTTGATTTTATTCCATCCAGCATAAATTTGGCGGCTTTTGAGGTCCTCTTTGCCTCAAAGATTGGAAGGGAGGTTATGCTTAGGAAGAAATTGGAGGGAGTTGATGGTTACGACTATATTCTAATAGACACACAACCTTCCCTTGGTTTGTTAACAGTAAATGCCTTGTCTGCATCTAACTATGCCCTCATCCCAATATCCTGCCAATATCTTTCAATAAAAGGGTTTGAGCTACTTCTACAAACGATAAGGGAAGTTAGGGAGAATGTGAACAGGGAATTGGAGATTATGGGAGTTGTCCCAACATTTTACGATCCTAGGACAAGACATTCAAGGGAAATGCTTGAGTATATAAAAAGAGAGATCGGAAGGTATTTCAAGATATTCCCTCCGATAAAGAGGAGTGTGAGATTTGATGATTCCTCTTTCAAGGGAAAACCTATCTTTTTCTTTTCGGACAAGTCATCTTTGAGCATTTCAAAGACCTTCCTTAAGATAGCTAGGGAGGTGATCTCAATTGGGGAGACTTCCTGGAATAGAGGTCCTTGTTAGGGGTGTTAAGAAGGGGAAGAAGGTTAAAAGGGCTTATTATATTGGAGAAGATGTTTCGGAGATGTTGAAGGTTTTATCCCTAATAGAAAATAGAAGTATGTCCATTATAATTGAGGATCTTGTCAGGGAATACTTCAAAAAGAAGATGGAGGAGCTTCCGGAGAAGGAGAAGGAATTTTACAAGAAGAAGTTTCCAAAGGCTTTTTCAGAGTCTTAGTATCACAGCCTTTGTTATAAATATACCTGTTGTGTACATGAGGGATGTCATTAGGATTATAAACACCCAGTGGGTGGCACTTAGAGGGACAACTCCAAAGTAGTTTGAGAGGGGGGAGTATATTACAAGGAGCTGTAAGAGTATTGAGAGTAAAAGAGAATAGTTGAGGTATTTATTGCTGAAGAACCTTATACCCTCAATCTTCCTTATAACTCCTATCCTAACAATCTCTGACAAGACAAACAGGGTAAAGGCTATTGAGATCGCTACCTTCTCTCCCCAAAGGGAGAGGGCTAGGAGGAAACCCGATAGTATGAGCACTGTCTTCTTTATCCCTATTATCGCTATGCTAGCCTTTGTCCTTCTATCCACAATTTCCCTCCTTTTTCTTGATATATCCCTTGGGGGAGGATCCGCAGAAAGTGATATAGCTACTGGACCGTCTGTTATCAAATTTATCCAGAGAAGCTGGATAGGTGTCAATATTACTTTCCTAAAAAGGGAGGCTATGAAAACGCAAAGTACTTCTGCAATGTTACAAGTCAGAAGATAGTTTAGAAACTTAGAGATATTATTTATTATCGTCCTACCTTCCTTTATCCCATCTACAATTGTCACGAAATTGTCGTCGAGTATTATTACATCAGAAACCTGCTTTGCAACCTCTGTTCCCCTTATACCCATCGCAATTCCAACATCAGCCTTCTTCAATGCAAGAACGTCGTTCACACCGTCCCCAGTCATTCCAACGGAGTATCCTTCCTTTTGGAGAGATAAGAGGATCTTGTACTTTTCTTCTGGAGAAATCCTTGCAAAAACATTAGATTCTCTTAAGGCTTTCCTAAGTTCTTCCTCCGTCATGTTTGAAATCTCAATTCCTTCATAAACCCTCTTTGTTCTTAGCCCTATCTCTTCGGAAACCTTTAGAGCTGTGTACTTGTTGTCTCCCGTCACCATTATCACTCTAACTCCAAGCATTTCACAATCCTTTATAGCGTTTCTAGCACCTTTCCTAACGGGATCCTTCATACAGACAAGTCCAAGAAAGACCAATTCCTCCCTCTTCCCCCTTGCGATACCAATTACGTAATATCCTTTTTCTGCATATTCCCTAAATCTGTCAAGAATTACCTTCTTTTCTTTTTCCCTTAACCTTATTTTCCTTTTCCCTACCAGAACATAGTTACAAAGATCTAGTATCCTCTCCGGAGCCCCTTTCAGGAAGACTTCCCCATCTTCAGTGATAATGCCCATGTACTTGTTCTTTGGATCGAAAGGAATCTTCCTAATAATTCTTTTCTCTTCTACGTCGAATCTCTTTGAAAACTTGTAGAGGACGACGTCTATTATATTTCCCATAATCTTCCCTTCAACCTCCCTGACATCGTTGCAGTATCTCAGGACTTCTATTATTTCCTTTGGAAAATCTTCTCTGTATTCCTTGCTCCATGTCCAAACAAAGGAGACTTCCATCTTTCCTTCAGTTATTGTCCCCGTTTTGTCCGTACAAATGACATCTAGAGCTCCAAGGTCCTGTATTGCCTGCAATCTCTTTACAAGAACATTCTTCCTTAACATCCTCTGTGATCCCAGTGCTAGTGCTACCGTTATCGTCATCGGAAGTCCTTCTGGAATGGCTGCAACCCCAAGAGAAATTGCGATAAGAAACAGGTTCTTCACGTCAAAAGCCCTTGTTAGGAGGCCAAGGATAAACATAAATACTATTAAGGAGACTGTTATCTTTGTTAGAAAATCAGCAATCTTGTTTATTTCCTTCATCATCTTTGTCTCCTTTCTTCCTATTTCTTCTAACTTCTTTGCAATCTTTCCAAGCTCAGTCCCTTTTCCAGTTTCTACAACAATTCCCTTGCATCTTCCAGATATTACAGATGTTCCCATGAAGAGCATGTTCTTTCTTTCATACAAGGGGGTCTTTTTATCCAGAACACAATCAAACTTCTCCACGGGCTTGCTTTCTCCAGTGATATTGCTCTCGTCAACCTGAAGCCCTTCGGAT
>CAZUOK010000065.1:0-3473 GCA_964622145.1 Candidatus Woesearchaeota archaeon
TTAGGATACCGGCCTTCCAAGCCGGTGGTCCCGGGTTCAAATCCCGGCCGGCGCAATTTTCTTCAAAAATTTTCAAATAATTTTTAACAAAGTCTCTAAAGTAAGGATTCTCTTGTAATAACTTTAGAAATTCGACATATTTTTTGGAAATTTTCTTTGGCATTTAACAAATCACCCCCTATTTTAATAAGAATTAATTTAGGGTTTTTCCTCTTCAAAATAAATTCTTTCTCCTTCAACTCTTATTCCAACTACTCCCTCAAACAATTCTCCTTTCTTGAACATTTCTCTAAATCTCAAAATTTTCTTTCCAAATATTTTAAACTCCTTTTTCAAAAACTCTTCAACTTCAATCCATTCAACCTCCTTTCTTTTTCTAACAAATTGCCAAATATCATAGACTGTTGGATAATAATAAGCATTTAAATATCCATGGCAGCATCTTCCAATCGAATCCAAATCAAAGAAACCTTCTTTGCAAGTGAAGAATTCTACTCCTTTTGATTTCACAATTTCACTAACCATTTTTAACTTTTCATAAGCGATTTTTCTATTTAATCTGTAAATTCCCCTCAAATCCTTCCATCCCTCTTCAAAATAATATTTTTTATACTCTTTTATTATCTCTGGATTTATCTTTTCCAAAGCTGGCTTAAAATCTTTCCAAACTCTTGGAGTTATCTCTATTGTCGAAGTATTCACTTGTTTTATATATTTTCCAACATTTTCAAGAATCCCTTCAATTACTTCTTCTTTATCATTTATTCCAATCATTAATGAGTCAAATCTTAAAGAAACTGGGATTTTATTCCTATACAGCTCTTCTATTGCCTCATACCTTTCTTCTATTGGGCTTGCTCTCGGTTCAATTATTTCTCTAACTTTATCATCATTTGTAGTTATTGTTATCAAAACAGCAACCAAATTATATTTTGCCAATTCAGAAAGAACATCAATATCCCTTTTTACTAAAGAACTTTTCGTTACAACCAAGACTGGAACTTTATACTTTAAACAAGCCTCCAAAAATCTTCTTGTCAACTTCTTTTCTTTTTCAATTGGTTGATAAGGATCTGTTATTGATCCAATGTTTACAGGAGTTATCCTTTTGAATTTTCTAATTTCCTTTCCCAAAAGATCCGGACAATTTATCCTTGCAACGATTTTGTCTCTAAAAGTGTACTTTGCATAGCAATATGTACATCTATGGTAGCAGGACAAATATAAATGAGCTACAAGCCTCCAAGAGCAAAATCTAAAGATTTCTGGTGAGTAGGAAATGTCTTTTACGCAGGTTTTTGCCATGGATTCATAGTTCACAATTAAGACTTTGGACGTTGCTGTATAAATTAATTATTCTAGGAGAGAAAAATTTAAAATAGTGCATTCTTAAAAAGCATATGCGACTGCTTCTCATGCTCCTTCTCATGTTTCCCTTAGTCTTTTCTCATTGCTGGACGGTGTACAAAAATTGTAGGACGGTCAAGGAGTGTAAAAATGTACCTGTTAGGGAGGAATGTCACACAGAAGAAAGGTGTGTTGGAGATTGGGTGGAATACTGTAAGAAGAGGGAGTGTGTTGACTGGGAATACGATCCATGTTGTGAGAAAGTGAAAGAGGAAGAATGTTATCCCTCCTGGTGTACAATAAACTACAGCTGTTGCAAGGAATGGAAAAAGGAATGTGAGTGCAATGGTATTTCTATTGGGCCCTTCTGTATAGGAAGGGAAGAATGTCATGATTATTGTGTTAGGTATGGGATTTGCACTTACTACTATCCTTGTTTGGATTGCGAACCTGTGGAAAAATGTAAAGAGTGTAGCTATTGTGCAAGAGAGGAGTGTGTTGAATGGGGAAGAAGATGGGATCCTTGTGCAAGAAAAGAAAAAGTTGAAGTTTGCAACACAACATATGAGGAAAGATGTGATGAACATGAGGTTTGTGATAAAATAAGGGAATGTGATGAAAAACCGGAGATAATATTGGATGTGAATGAGCTAAAACCTGGAGATTGCTTTGATATTCTTATAAATAACCTTGAATTACCCTACAAAGCAAAAATTCTTGTGTCTTTAGATGGTATGGAAGTTTTCTATGGAGTAATCTACTCCAACAGGACAAAGGTTTGTGTTGATGACACCTTCTCCTTTGGAAGGAAAGTCCTAAGGGTTGAGGTCTGGGACCTTTCGGACGACCCTACATACGATCATTCAACAAAAAATGTTACAGTATTGTTGTATTCCAAACCTTTAATTTACGATGTCAAGATTTGTGTTGAAGAGGGTTGTGGGATACTTTTTGAGGTTGCAGGATCCTTTAAGCTCAAGTTTAAGACAAAATATGCAGATAGAGTGTTTGTTGAGTTTGGAGGAAAAAAGATTAATGCGGAAAATGGATCACTGTTGCTTGAGGGGGAAGGGTTGCTCAAGATCATCGCGGAGAACAGGTATGGGAGAACGGAGTATGTTTATGGAGAAATAAGAAAACTAATTGGACAACCCTTCGTTCCAAAGGAGGGAAAGGGGATAACGGTGCCTGGAGCTTTTGTTGTAACTTCAACAGTGATGCTTGGGGTTTACCTGAACGATTACCTCAGGAAAGTCTTTTTAACATTCCTTGGAAGGGTTGGGAGTGACTTCTGGAAGAGAGATCTCCTGAAGATATCTGGAGGAAAAGTTTTTCTCACAAAGGTTGGAAGGAAATACGCTGAACTTCTGAAGAGGGTTATAAGTTTGAGGGAAATTTTTGAAAGGTTTGGGGAGGAGGTTGCGGAACTTGTAAACTCCTTTAGTACAAAGGTATTTTATAGAAGATTCTTCTACAAATATAAGGGGCTCTATGCGAAGTTTGACAAGGAATTTGTGGACAAAATGATAGAGGAGTATGGGGACAGAGCTGTTGAGGTCATGAAAACCTGTGAAGATAGAGAATTTGTTGAGTTTGTCCTAAAGAATAACATTAAAGGGGATCTGAGAGCCATGGAAAGAGTCTACAGAATTGTTCCTAAAGAATTCTTAGATGTTGCTTCAAGGATATACAAGGAAACGGGAAGGATAGACTTCTTAAGATTTCTCCTAAGGGTAGGTATCATCAAGCAACTCTCAAGCCTGACCGGAGACGAAATAAGAAATGCTCTTATGCTCTACGATTCAGGAAAATTTTTGGAGGTTTACAGGAAGTACGGGATTGAAGGGATAAGAAAAGGGATTGTCAGAAAGTATAGGAGAAGGTATTCTGTTGTCAGTGAAAAAGTAATTGAATTCATCAGAAAGCTGTATGAGGATGAAGAAGGAGCTGTTTACATAACAAAGGATGGATTATTAGTTAATGGAGATGTATTGAGAGAATTGGAGAGGGCTAGGAAGGGCGTGGACGAGTTGTTATCAGACACAAAACCTGGATGGAAAATTGTGAAGTGGATACCTGGGATCAGGTGGATTTACAAGAAGATTTTAGGGGATGAATTGTATAAG
>CAZUOK010000066.1:0-3470 GCA_964622145.1 Candidatus Woesearchaeota archaeon
CTCCTAAGGACTTCCTTTAGGTCTCGAGGATGATTTCCTCAAATCTTTTGCTGAGCTCATACTTTTCTAAAAACTCTTCCATCCAATCTTTGTGCTTTCTGAACATGAATCTCAAGTAGGGAATATAGAGCTTCATTATTGTTCTTGATGATTCATGGAGGTACTTAGATAATCTCTTCACACTTTCTCTCAAAACTTGCAGCTTCTCATAGATTTCTCTTATTTTTCTCAGCTTTTCAGGTCTCTTATAGGGTGTCCACTTCCTATAAACCTCTTTTTTCGCTGAAGAGACCCCCGCAGTAACAAAGAACATTGAATATACATAGAGGAATCTCCAATGCCCAGTTCTTATTGTTCTTCCCCTGAATTGATCAGCTCTAGCCACATAATAATAAGCCTTTGCAATTTCCTCTATCCTCTCATACTCCCTTGGAATGTTCTCCTCAACCCAAAGGATGAATTCGTCCGGATCCATGTCAAGATTTACTGTTATTCCTAGCGTGCTTCTTATGCTCTTCGCCTTGAACAGAAATCTTAAAGCCTCAAATACATTTATTTCTTTGTCTCTGTATCCCAATATATTCAGATCATCCATTGTAACCCTCTTCTTCCCTATCGAGATGGTTTGGAGGTCGTTTATTGCAGCCCTCAAGTCCCCCTTTGATCTTATCGCTATCGCCTTCAAAACAGAATAATCCACTTGTATGCCTTCTTTCATTGCTATTTCCCTTAATCTATTTATTATCTGGGTATTTGTTAGTGCTTTGAACTCTACCATCTCACAGACATGCCTTAGGGGATAAAGCTTCTTGTCCCAAGGGTCGTTTGCTGTTAAGAATATTGGGACTGAAGACTTCGGTATGATCTTTGAAAGTTCAGATACCCCTCCTCTATCTCTAAGTCCTGCCATCCCATCAACTTCATCTATCAGTATTATCCTTTTCCTTCCAAATATGCTCCCAAACTTTGATGCATTCCCAACAATTTCTCTTATTCTTGAGGCAGATCTCTCGTCAGAAGCGTTTAGTTCTATTAACTCATATCCAAGCTCGTTTGCAAGAGCTCTGACAGATGCGGTCTTTCCGACCCCTGGAGGCCCATAGAGGAGCATTCCCTTCTTTTCTGAAGACTTAAACTTATACAAAAACTCCTTCATCTTCTGGATTGCCTGTTCTTGATTCACAATCTCCCTCGTCGTCCTTGGAGCGTACTTTATTATCCAAGGTATCATCCACAAATCGGAGACCCTACCAATATATAAAGCATTCGACTTCGGAAGGTTTATTTTTTGAACGCATTTCTAAGGTTAGGTGAAATTGATAATAGCAGAAAAGAAGATAGCAGGGGAGAGGATTGCAAAAATACTGAGCAACGGGAAAGCTAAGAAAGAATATAGGCATGGAATTCCTATTTGGAAGTACAAAGATTGGATTCTTGTCCCCCTCAGTGGACACATAATAGAACATGATTTCCCAAGGGAATACAAGGACTGGAGGAAGATTGATGTCAGAAAGCTCTTGGAAATAAAGCCAATAGAATACTACAAGTATCCTAGGATTGCAAAGGTGTTGAAGGAGATTGGAAAAAAGGTCAAGGAGGTCATAATAGCAACAGATTATGATAGAGAGGGAGAGCTGATAGGTTGGGAAGCTCTAAAGATAATTAGGAATGTGAATCCGAATGTAAGGGTTAGAAGGGCAAGATTTTCTGCAATAACAGAGGAAGAAATAAAGAAAGCATTTGAAAATCTTGGGGAACTTGATAAAAATCTTGCTATGAGCGCCCTTGCGAGGAGATTGATAGATCTTTACTGGGGAGTAACGCTGACAAGAATCCTTTCCATCCTTGGGGGTAGGATGAAAAAGAAGAAAATATACTCTGTTGGTAGGGTTCAAACACCAACCCTGAATCTCATACTTAAAAGGGAGGAGGAAATAAAGAAGTTCAAGCCAAAGGTATACTACAGAATCTTTCTGAAGGTTGATGGAATATACGCTGAGCTCAAAAATAAGGTGGAAAGGAAGGAAGAGGCTGAGAGGTTTAAAGAAATAAAGGAAATAGAGCTGTTTGAGATCAAAGAAAGCAAGGAAAAAATACCCCAACCTCCCCCCTATAACACCACATCCTTTCTAAAAGATTGCTCAACAATTCTTGGGATAAATGTGAAGAAAAGTATGCAAATCGCTGAGAAACTCTATATGATGGGCCTGATATCTTATCCCAGGACAGAAAACACTGTTTATCCTGAGGGTATGAAGTTCAAAAGGATACTTTTTAAGCTTTCAAGGATGAAGAACGAGCTTGGAAGATACGCCATAGAGCTATTGGGAAAGAAGCTTGTGATAAGCAGGGGAAAGACCTTGGACACAGATCATCCTCCAATACATCCTGTTAATCCTGCAGAGAATCTGAGGTTCGAAGAGTTTTTGGTGTATGAGTTGATAGTAAGAAGGTTCTATGCAACCATCTCCGGACCGGGAGTGATGAGAAAAGTTCTTTTGAGATTTAGGGATAGATTTGGAAATGAATACGAGTACACGGGAAAGGAAATATTGGAAGAAGGTTGGTTGAGATACTTCCCGTACCACCAGGTCCAGACCTCCCCGATACCAAAGGTAAAGGAAGGATGGTACAGGGTTGAGGAGGTCAGGATAAAGAAAGAAAAGACAAAACCACCCCCAAGATATTCTGAGGGGACCCTTATAAAGGAAATGGAAAGGCTAAATCTTGGGACAAAGGCGACAAGACATGAAATAATATCGAAGATCTTTAGCAGAGAATACGTAAAGGGTAGGAGGTCAATAAGACCAACAGAATACGCTGAGAGGATTATAAAAGTCTTGGAGAGGTTTGTCCCAGAAATAACCCTTCCAGATATGACTGCAAAGCTTGAGAAGGAAATGGATTTAATAGCGAAGGGAAAAAAGAATATTAGAGAAGTTTTACAAGAATCTCTCGACATTCTTAGGGAAATCCTTGACAAGATTTCTATGAACAGGGAGAGTATAAGGAAGGATCTTTCATCATAACTAGGTAGTTAGAAAAGCATTTATTACATTATTGGAGAGACACTGTTATGAAGTTGAGGTACTTTGGCCATTCCGCCTTCCTCATAGATGGAGAAATACTCGTAGATCCTTGGATAAGCAATCCGCTGTATCAAGGAAAACTGGATGAAATTAAAGGTGTAAAGGCGATTCTCTTGACCCACGGTCATGGGGATCACGTTGGAGACACCGTTGAGATAGCTAAGAGAGAAAATTGCAAAGTATTCTGTGTCTATGAATTGGGAAATCTTCTTGAGGAGGAGGGGGTAGAGACCGTCAAGGGGAATGTTGGGGGAACTTTTGAGTTGGAAGATTACATCATAAAAATGGTCCCAGCCATTCACTCGAGCAGCTACAAGGGGAAATACGCTGGAGTTCCTGTGGGATACTTGTTGGAAACCCCGGATGGTATTAGGATATACC
>CAZUOK010000067.1:0-3403 GCA_964622145.1 Candidatus Woesearchaeota archaeon
CTACGGACCTTGGTACGGATATACTCCCTTTGGGATTGGGAGAGAAGCACTCGAACTTGGAATTAGAAGGGATCTTGAGATGATAGAGAGGATAATAAAGAGAGATGTTGATGGATTCTATAAAATGGCTGTGAACTCCACGATTTGTGGATATGGAGGAATAATATCAGTCATGGAATTCTCAAATTCTGATGGACGGCTTCTCAAGTACTATACATCTTCTGACATTACTGGAGATGTTGAGAACTGGGTTGGATATGCTTCTATAGTATTCTAACTTATCTTACCTTGTATCTTTTCCTCAAGATTCAGCTTCTCAACCAACTCCTTATATCTATTCCTTATTGTAACCTCTGTTACCCCAGCTATTGTTGCAACCTCTCTTTGTGTTCTCTTTTCTCCGGTTATCAAGGACGCTATGTATATTGCAGCGGCTGCAAGACCTGTTGGGCCCTTTCCAGATGTTATTTCCATCTTTTCAGCATCTTCCAATATCTTCTTTGCTATCTCAATGGTCCTTTGAGAAAGACCTAGCATTGATGCTATCTTTTCTAAATACTCCATAGGATCTGCTGGTGGGGTCTTTATGTTGAGTTCTCTTAACAAAAACCTATATACCTTCCCTATTTCTTTCCTTGTAAGCTTTGCATCCTTATTCAAATCTCCAACAGCCTTGACAACCTCATCCATTGTCCTTGGTATCTTGTGGATCCTACAGGCAGCGTAGACCGTTGCTGCTACCATTGCATCTATACTCCTCCCCTTTACAAGACCTCTTTCCGCAGCCTTTTTGTAGAATTTTGCTGCATCATCTCTAACAATATCTGGTAGGTTCAGAAGTTCTGAAAGCCTTTCTATTTCTGTTAGCGCATACTTCAGATTTCTCTCCCAGTTCGAATCAACCCTTTGTTCCCAAATCTTTATCTCCCTAAAATCTTGCTTTATTTCGGGAGGGAGCTTCCTCAGATCCATTGTATCTACCCTTGCCTCAGCCTGTCTAGCATGAACTTGAGTTATTATGGAATCCCCACCCCTTCTCCTCTCAGCATCCTCCTCATCAAATTCTCTCCACTCCTTAAACTGGTACATTATCTCTGGTACTTCAAAGGTATATCCACAATCGAGGCAGTAGGCCTCCCCCCTTGAGTAATCAAAAATAATCTTTACAGAACCACATCTAGGGCATTTTACCTTCTCCAAATCAACCACCTTCTATAAGAATTCCATTAACAACCCCATCCTGCCCAGGTCTGCTTGTTACAAGAACCTTTCCTATATCTGTTTGCAATATGCAACCCTTTGTTATAACATTCATTCTTGCAAAGTGTCTGTTTGCCTTGTTCTCAATAACATCAACTATCTTTGCCCTTACAGTCTTTCCCTCCTTTGGTATCCAAACGTTTACGTATTCATCAGCCAACAATTTTAGTTTTATATTTCCTCCCATAACCCTTTGTATTTTCAACTTTCTCGCCCCTATCCTTGTTAGAGCTGGTTCTCTTCCAAGTTCCCTTTTCCTTTTATCCCTAAACTTCTTATACCTACCCCCAGTTATCTTCCTCTTTGACCTCCACTGCCAGATGGCCAAGAGGACCACCTCTTCAACAAAATTTTTATAAGGTTAATCAAATATATTTAAAAAGTTTTCTAAGCCATCCTCCAAACTTCTTAAAAAGTATTCCGGATGTCTATTACCCAAATGGCAAAGGTTGACCTTGGTCAGCACTTTTTGATTTCAAAGAGAATACTCAGAAGGATTTGTAATTACGCCGAGCTGTCAAAAGAAGATATTGTATACGAAATAGGGGCGGGTTTTGGAAATTTGACGGAGGAGATAGCAAAGAGGGTTAGAAAAGTCTACGCTATAGAAATAGATCCGAAACTATATGAAATGCTTAAAGAGAATCTTTCAGATTATGAAAACATTGTTCCTATACTTGGGGATGCTGTTGTTCACGAAATACCCGAAGATTGTAATAAAGTCGTGGGGAACCTTCCCTTCTCGATATCCTCTCTTATAACTGAAAAAGTTCTTAGAGAGATGGCAAATTGCAGGATAGAATTGATAGTCTTTATGTACCAGAGGGAATTCGCTGAAAGAGTTGTTGCAAAACCTGGGAATAAAGAATTCTCTAGGATATCCTTCTTGTGCCAATACTACTCTAAACCAGAACTACTTGAGCTTGTTCCAAAGCATCTTTTCAAGCCAAGGCCGAAGGTTGATGCTGCAATTGTGAGATTCAGGAAGAAAGATGTGGAGTGGGATGAGAAATTGAATAAGTTTGTTAAGATCCTTTTCACTCAAAAGAAGAAAAAGGTTATAAATTCTCTCTCATCAAAGATTGAGAAGAAAGTCTTGAAAGAAAAATTGAAGACAGACTTGCTTGAGAAAAGGGTGTTTAAGTTAAAGATAGAGGAGATATTAAGATTGAAAGAGATGATTGAAAATGAATTCCCAGAGTTTTTTGAAGAGAATAAGGAGAAGGATTGAGGGGATAGATGAATTCTATCTGGCAATGTCTCCAGGTCTTGAACCAAGGTTCCTCTACAAATTCTTGGTGGAGGAAGGTTTTCATTTCAAACCCATCGTTGTTGTCCTGGATGAAAGGACGAGGTCTTTTTCAAAAGGTGTAAAAGGTTGTTTAAAGCTAGAACTTGATGTTGCAATGGAGGATATACTGAGATTCTTTCCAAAGAAGAAGTACTTCGTTTATTACAACATTGTCAGAAGGAAACTGGAACAGTTTGGTATGAAAGAGGGGAAGTACATCATAATTCCAGAAAGTCTTGAGGAGGTATTTGTCCATATACTCAATCACTTCCTTTCAGGAGATATCCACAAGATATACAAACACTTCTGGAAGGTTGAAGAATTTTTTGTAATAAATCCTATTTTTGACATCAAAAAAAGCGATATATCATTGGATGAATATGAGGGGAATCCTTACAAGGAGGATAAATACTACAAGACCCTTCTAAAGATCGTTTCGGAACTCCTAAAATTCTATGAGGATCCGAGCTCCTTCCTAAATTCTTTAATAAACAGAAATCTTAGGACTGTAAATCTAAAGATCTTAAGGTGTGAAAGGTGTGGTTACAATTCTCTTTCAAAGTTCTGTGAACTTTGTAAGATAATAAATGAAGTTAAAAGGGAGTTGAAGAGAGAAGAAAAAGAGAGGAATAAAAAGCCGAAAAGAAGGCTAAAACCTGTTTGGATGATGAGGGGTTGAAGTATGAAATTAAAGATGGAAATATTTTCGCCAATAAAGATAAATTATAGGAGATTTGGGGATAGGGCTAAGAAGGCTAGGAGGTTACAGGGAAATGTCGAAATAGTTTCTGTATCATTAAATTCAGCCATGTTCAAAGTATTTGATGATGAAAGCAAAAAAGAGCATTATGT
>CAZUOK010000068.1:0-3264 GCA_964622145.1 Candidatus Woesearchaeota archaeon
TCTGGAGAGAGTATCCAAAACCCCATGTGGATATAAAGTCAAATATCAATCCCAACAAAAGGACTTCAGCAATTTTCCTTATAATCTCAACATTTGATAGACATATCATTGACAAAAATGCCAGGAATGCAGCGGAATTCATCACCAGTTCAACTTTGAATGCAAACCAAACGTTTTCTCTTATATTTCCCTTCCTCTTCACCACCATTGTTGAAAGGAGGACATCAGAATCAACGGAGTACCCAAGTATCATTAAAAGGGCTCCAAAGGATGCTATTGAGAGCTTTATTCCCAATACATTCATAAATGAAAGAGTTAGTAAGAGATCTATTGTTGTTGTGAACATGATGGATGCTGTCGATCCCAGATTTCTAAAGTAGTAATACACAAAACCTCCCATCAGGAGTATTGAGAATATTAGGATGTAAGTTGCCTGGACAAAGAACTCCTTCCCCAGAGCAGGGCTCTGATAAAGTATTGAAAAGTGGTCCGAATGAAATATCTCTTTTGATATCTTCCCAGCAATGTCCTTTTCAATCTTTTCTGAAGTTATTATCTCGTATCCAAGAATCTTCCCAGTAACTCTGTCTCTTTTTTCTCTTACAGTAAAATCCTTCAAATATCTTGACAACTCTCTCTGAATTTCCTGCAGGTTAAAGGAGGAGTTTGTTTTTATTGATATCAGTGTCCCCCCCTTTATGCTGTAGTCCACCTCAATGAAGTAACCGTTTTTTATCTTTGATATTGGAAGGGGGAGGAGAAGGAGGAATATTATCACTCCGGCTATTGCCATGACCTTCTTGTATTCCTCTATATAAAAATCCCAAACTTTTTTAATTATAACCTCAACTCTTTTCTTTATGCTCCCCATCATAGGGATCATCTTGATAATCCTTGGAATCTTATTAATTGTCCTCTCATCCTCTCAGGTAAAGGTCTATTGGGGGGTTGGGGGCTTCTTGGGCCCCATACCATTTGGTTTTGCAAATCACCCTTACATCCTTATCCTGACAACTTTTTTAACAATTTTGGTTCTCCTCCTCTACTTATTATGGATGCCCTGAGATTTCTTGTCTTGCCCATCCTTTTGTACATAACCCTTGTTGATGTCAAGAGCAGGATTGTACCGGAAAAACCATCCTACATCCTTTTCCTGATTTCTGCAGCGTATTTTGTATTCTCTGTTGATTCCTTGTACTGGGCTGCCTCATCCCTCCTTGTCCAGATCTTTTTCCTAATTTTGTACCTAAAGGGAGTGATAGCGGATGGAGACTACTTTGTAATGCTATCCCTATCCTTTCTCATAAAGGATTTTCTCAAGTACTTCCAAGTGTTTTTTGAAATCCTGGTGTATTTTTCCTCCTTCTATTCCATAAAGCTTCTAAAAAGCAAGAATAAGAAGATAGTCCTTTTAATATTGACTTTCCTTTCAATTCTTTTCCTACCCATATCCTTTCAAGCCCATTTTCTATTTCTTATGCTCTCAACCTTAATCCTTCTCTTCAGTAGGGAAGAGTTAGAGGAATATAGGACAATTTCTCCTGAAGATCTTGTTGAGGGAGATCTCCTAGCTGAGGATATTGTTTTGGATGGAAAGGTTTTGTTTAAGAATCCTGGAAGGAGCTTGACAAAGAAGGAAATAGAGGAGATAAAAAGACTGGGGGTAAGGGAAATTAGGATAAGATGGGGGCCTCCCTTTATGGTTGCAATCTTCTTATCATATCTCCTTTATTTAATTCTAGAGTCCAAAGAGATCTTCCATTATCTCAAAGCCCTTGTACCCTACCTTCTTTAGGAATTCCTCTATAACCTCTTTATTTCTTTCAAACATTTCTTCCCTATCTTTTACTTTTTCGGGATCAATGTACCCCCACTTCTCTATTGCCATTCTGAGATCTTCACTCCTTTCTACTCTCTCAATAACCCTCTCCCCATCTTCTATAGCATCCACAGCTTCCCTGAATGCTTTAGCACCGTTTAATGTCCCTTTAGGATGGCCGTGTATTCCTCCTCCAGCTTGGATAACTATATCGTTTCCGAGGAATTCTACGAGGGCATCAACACATCCTGGGTGCAATCCTCCGGAGCAGACAGGGAAAACATTCTTTAATATCCATTCTTGAGACAAGGATAGCAGTGCAAACTCTTCTTCAATTTTCTCTTCGTATATTATATCTTTCTGCCTTTTTATCCTGACTGGGCTTCCCTCCATCTTTCCAACAGCAGTTCCTATGTGCAATTGGTCAACTCCAAGGATTCTGTATATCTTTTCAAGAACATAGAAAGATATCCCAATACTTCCTCTATCTATGGCTGCATGCATTGCCCTGTGGGCATGGACGAGAAAATTTCTTCTATGAGCTTCCTCAGCAATCTCTTTCAAGCTGGATGGACCAACAATCACAACATCAACCATTAACGCATCGTTCCCATACTCCTCTATCATCTCTATCTTCTTTATCATATTCGAATGGAAGTCCGTAATGTTTGGGAGGTATATCTTCTTTTCCCCGGTCTCTTTCTCAGCTTTTTCTTTCGCCTTCAAGACTTCCCTTAATCTCTCCTCAAACCTGCAAAATTTTTGATTTGTTAGATTCTCATCATCCTTAACAATGTCCGCACCTCCAACCCAAGCCTTGTAACAAACTTCCGCAAACTCCTTTGGCGTTAAGCCAACCTTAGGCTTCACGATGGTTCCAATGTGAGGCCTTCTTTTTGTCCCTAACATTTTTCTTATACCACCTACCCCAAACCTTGGTCCCTCAAACTGCTTTTGGAACTTCTTAGGGAACCTTAGATCAAGAAGTTTTAGTTCTTCAATCACTTCCATTCCGAAGATGTTCCCCATGATGGATGCCATTATTTGGGGAAGATTCTCGTGGTCAAAGTGTTCAAATGGATAGGCTATGTACAAAAATCCGGAATTCTCCCTAACCTTTATTATTTTAAATACTCTTGCCCTAAGCTCTCTCCACACAAAATCATTCATTGTCTTTATATCTGTCCAGGTTCCTACAGAACTCTCAGCTGCAATGTGCTCCGCTATCTCTTCAATTTTAGCCCTACCCTTTGCCCAGAGCAGGGCTATGAAGTCCTCCTCAGATGGTTGATAATCGAGGTCCACGTATCCCTCCATGCTTTGACAATAGGACGATAGGTTTTTAACCTTGAACCTCCCAAGATACCACAGCGCCGGTAGTCTAGCCTGGTTAGGATACCGGCCTTCCAAGCCGGTGGTCCCGGGTTCAAATCCCGGCCGGCGCA
>CAZUOK010000069.1:0-3217 GCA_964622145.1 Candidatus Woesearchaeota archaeon
CCCGTAAAGCGTCTCAACCTCAAAGTAATTTCCCTTTTTCTCAATCTTAACAACCTCATCTTGGACGATCTCAACTCCTAGGGATTCAACTTGATCTTTAAAGATCTCAACAAGCTCTTGTCCTGATATCTCCTTGAATCCTGGATAGTTCTCTATTTTGTGGGCTAGAAGAACCTGTCCTCCAATATCTTTTGTTACTATGATCGTTCTAAGATTCCTTCTTGCGGAGTATATCCCTGCTGTCAGGCCAGCAGGACCTCCCCCAACAATTAGAACGTCGTACATTCCTCAAATCACCTCCTCAATTCTCTTCGCAAAGTGAGGTTCTGGCATTGCACCTTCCCATTCGTCCAATATCTCCCCATCTCTTTCTATAACTATCTTTGGAACCGCGAACACAGAGTATCTCTCAGCGATCTCAGGAAACTCTACAGACTCAATGGTAACAGCCTTTATTTTCTTGTTAAAAACAGCAAATCTATTCGCTGAGATCACTGCCCTTGGACAATGAGGGCACTGAGGGGTCACGAACACCCTTATCTTTATCGGTTCTCTAACCTTTGAAATACTCTTAGCGACATTGAGGGGGAGGGATACACCATTCCCTACCATCCCAATCGTCTCAACAAACGCTCCAAATTCGTATCCAGCTGGAATCCCCCAGTACTGTACATTTTCAAATCCCAGGAAGGTTATGTAGGGACCGCTTGCGGACTCAAGCGTTTTGTACTCTATTCCAACAGTCCTGTATATCTCTTCTAACAAATCCTGGATTTCATCACAGTACTCGCATCTGCCTCCCTTAAAAAACAATATTTTGACAGGGTTCTTCAGATTTCCCAATTTCTTTCTTAAGAACTCCCTTGTCCTTTCGTCTAACATCACAACCACCCTCTTAACTTCATCGCATCCAAGACCCTCCTGGTAGATACAATATAAGAAGCTTTTCTAAGGTCTACTCCAAAACTTCTACTCACCTCCAAAACATCATCAAAAGTCCTTTCCATCCTTTCCTTCAGTTTTTCCAAAACCTCTTCTTTTTTCCAATAGTATCCTGTCCTATTTTGCACCCATTCGAAGTAAGATACAGCAACTCCACCAGAATTCGCAAGGATATCTGGTATTATTATAGTACCTCTCTCTGAAAGCCCTTTGTGAGATTCAGGAGTTATTGGCCCATTTGCTATCTCAAGGATAAGCTTTGCCTTAACATCCTCAAAGTTCCCCTTGTTTATAACACCCTCAACAGCAGCTGGTATTAGGATGTCAACATCCAATGAAAGCAATTCCTCATTTGATATTTCCCTCCCACCCTTGTAAAACTTAACAGAACCCTTCTCATCCTTTGTTTTCATAACCTTTTCTAATTCCAATCCACTTTCCTTGTAAACACCTCCCTTCGAGTCGCTGACCGCAACAATCTTGTACCCTCTATCTTTAAGGAATCTTGCGATATTTCTCCCCGCATTCCCAAAACCTTGTATTGCAACCCTCTTTCCCTTTATTCCAAATTCCTTAACGGCCTTTTCTAGTACAAAAACTCCTCCAAGAGCTGTTGAAACATCCCTGACCCTTGATCCAAAGAGTTCTAGAGGCTTTCCTGTTATGAATCCAGGTTCTTTCCTCCTGGCTATCCTCTCGTATTCATCCAGCATGATGGCCATTATCCTTTGATCAGTATAAACGTCTGGTGCTGGAATATCCCTATCAACACCGAGGTGGTCGTAGAAGACTCTTACGTATTCTCTGCTTATCCTTTCCAAAAACTTCCAATCCTTTCTCCTTGGATCAAATCTGATCCCTCCCTTTGCCCCTCCAAATGGAAGATCTAACAAAGAATTCTTTAAGGTCATAAGGAATGCCAATCCCTTTACTTCCTCAATATTCACTTCTGGATGGAACCTTATCCCCCCTTTCCCTGGACCCCTTGCGGTGTTTTGTATCACTCTGTACGCTTTGTAGACCTCACCATCCACCATTATCTTTCCCGATACCTCCAATTCCGGCTCCTCAATTGCCCTTACAGCATCCTTTGACAGCTCCATCTCCTCAGAGGCCTCCCTAAAGAATTCCCTAACATCCTCAAACAGACTCACTCCCCATCACCTCCAAGATTTCAAAGAGTTTCTTTAAAATATCGGGATTCCTAATCTCAACATTAATTCTTTTTCCCTCCTTCTTTATCTTCAATATTCCAGCCCTTTCAAGGATCTCTAAGTGTCTAGATATCGTCGATATATCTTTTCCTACACAAGAAGACAGATCTTTTGCACACTTTGGATTCTTCAACAATTCCTCAATTATCTTAATCCTCGTCTCGCAAGCAAGTGCTTTAAGTATTCTGACCTTATCTTGCATGATTGTACAAACATACAACTTATTTATAAATCTTTCTCTTTAAGAACCCCTACCAGTTCGGAAAAGGGAGCATTTGTTCTTATCCCCGTCTTCGAGAATATTGTTGGACTTGCCATATAGCCTTTTTTCCTAAGGCTTTCTATGACAACAGCTTTCTTTTTCCCCATAATTTTGTACTCTCTATACAGTCTGTGGAGATCGTAGTGTATGTTCATCCTGGTTTCAACGGAGGATTCTTCTTCGAGTTCTTTTAGCTGTTTGAACTCCTTCCCAACCTCCCTTGAGATCTCCGGATCCCAAAGCCTTCCCCCCCATATCGGTCCGTAGAACCTGCCTTCAAGGATCCCCTCTTCTATCGGATAAAACTTCCAGCCTTCTTCCCATTTGATAAAGAAGATTTCCTTAAGATTCTTCCTGCTGTGGCTTTTTCCCCTAAGAACTCTGAAGAATACCCTGTAAATATGCTCAAACCAATACGAAAATAATACCTCGATCCCAAATCCATAAATTGAGCAAATCTCAAATATTCTCTTTATCAATATTCTTAAGCCTATCTCATGGGACTCTTCTGTCTTCAAGGGAATGGAAAGGTATTTCCTAAGGCAGGAATGCTTGTAAGTTCCGTAAAGTGCACCGGTATCAGTTGCTGTAACCGATATTATGCCCTTGTGTTTTATCATTTGGAGGGCTGTTGGGAGGTAAGGTATTGGACTCCCAAAGGGATCTATGTCGATATAGTCAAATCTTTCCCCAATCCTCCCAGGCAGTTCTTTTGCATCGAAATTCAAGGGAACAACTTCTCCAAGGACATTTTTATTCAATTCTATATTTTCTTTCATCAACTCATACGCCTTTGGAT
>CAZUOK010000070.1:0-3150 GCA_964622145.1 Candidatus Woesearchaeota archaeon
TGATAGTACGTAGGAAATAGAACTGGAAAAGGTTGTCTTTCCAGTCCCACCCTTCCCACTAGCCAATAATACCCTCAATTTTCTCACCCAGATCTAAAGCTGGGATCCTTCCAACCGAACATTGTTTTGCAATTTCTTCTGAATAGGGTATCTCAAGGAGGACCTCAATTCCGTATTCCCTCGAGATCTCGTAAATCTTATCCTTCTTCCCTATCCCAACCTTATTTATCACCAAAAACTTCCTTGCTTCAATATCCTTGCTTGCTGTTAATACCCTCCTCAGATCCTCTATCCCAAATGGGGTTGGCTCTGCGAGGAAAATTATGACATCTGATCTCTTTAAAATATGAAGCACATTGCATCTGAGTCCGGCCGGAGTGTCAACGATTGTTAGACCTCTCTCAAGATTTAGAAGTTCCTTTACAACCTTTGACGTTTCCTCAACACCAATCCTAGATCTCCCCTCAATCAATCTTGGATTCCTTCCTCCCTCCCTTATGTAACCAATAACTTCTTTCCTAACCTTTATCGCATCGTATGGACAAACCTCCTTGCAAAGAAGACAACCCTTGCAATTTTCCTCGAAGAATATTGGATATTTACCTTCACTCCATGCAATTGCATGAAGCCTACATTTTCTGAAGCAAATACCACACTTCCTGCATTTTTTCTTGTCCAGTGTTGGATACTCTGAGTAAACAATCTTTTTTAGCCTTAATTTATATTTGAAAAATGAGTTCAAGTTTGGATTCTCGACATCAGCATCCATAAGGGTTACCTTCCTTCTCTTTGAAATTTCTCTCCCGATCAGGGAAACAAAGAAGGTCTTCCCAACCCCTCCCTTCCCACTCACAACAGAGATTATCATACCCTCTCCACCGTCTCCTTCCTCAACCTCTCTAACCTTCCCTCGAGAAGAAGTCTATAATTCTCCTTTGGATCTTCTCCAGTAGCCCTGTAAACTTCTATCAAATTCGATTTCAGAAGGTTATAGCCTATAGTCCCTATATTCCTTACTATCACAGCATCCACACCCATTTCTTTTAGGAAGTTCACAACCGCAACCCCTTTTCTTATTTCTTTTCTCCAGAAAGGGTTTTCAACAATCCTTTCCCCATCATCTATTATCAAAAATTTCTTTGCACCAGAGAATCTTTCGGAAATCTTCCCATCTTCTAATGGAATCGCAACCTTCAATTTCCCCTTAAATGGTTCCACATGTATATTCACAAACCTAACATATCTAGATATCTTCCTCTCTATTTCTTCTGTTATTTCGTGAGCCATGCTAACAGGAATTCCTGGAAGTGTTTCGATAACAATATCTCCAAGTATATATGGACCTGATCTCCTAAGTTTTATATCTTTAACCCTTTTTACTCCATCAACACCTTCTACTTCCCTCAAAACAGCCTCTAAAACCTCTTTTTCAGGGGCAACATCAAGCAGGGCAAGGATAGAATTGTAAATGGCTTTTGTTCCAAGAAACAATACCATAACCGCCATCCCAATTATGAAAGGTTTCTGAATGAACCTTAGGTTAAACAAAATTATAAGAAATGCTAGGAGAGAAATTGAGATGTCAAAAAGGGATTCCAAGGATATTATTCTTAGAGATTCTAGCCTAGATTTCTTGAATCCAGTGTACTGGACAAAGAATATTGCAAATGAAAGGATAACAGAAAATGCAGCATAAGGGATGGCATTCCTAGACACCTCCTCAAAACCCTCAAAGAGAAGTTCATAGACCATAAAATACAACAAGACACAAACAAATATTGTAAATAGATTCTCCACCTTGTACAGACCATAAGGAAATCTCTCCGAAGGTTTCCTCTTGATCAATCTTATGCTAACAAAGGATGTTAGTATTGTTAACGAATCGAAGAGGCTGTGAATACCATCCGCAAGCAAGACCCCTGTTCTTGTAAGTATTCCACCAACAATCTTTACCGCTGAGGTTATCAGAGTAAGAAAAAATGAAATTATTGTACTCCTCTCCCCCCTCTCCAACCTCTCCTCCATCCCCAACCACCAGGTCCAACGATTGGTATTGCTTTCCCCTGTTTGAAGAGCTCAACAGCCTCCCTTACAGTCTTCGCTGCAACAGAGTACAACTGACAACCGTATTGTGTTAACACTCTATAAGCGTTCAATCCAACGTTTCCTGTTATTATTACCTTTGCCTTTCCAGAAGCTATGCTTGCAGCCACAATTCCCGCCCCTCTTGGGTAATTTACAGCAGGGTTTTCAATTACTTCAACAATTTTCATCTCTTCTGTATCAATTATTAGAAAGTATGGTGCCCTTCCAAAAGAAAAACTGAATGGACTGTCCAATTCCCTTCCAAGGGAGGTTACAAGGACCTTCATTTTTCCGAATAATTATTCATTTTTTATAAAATTTTCCACAAGGATGTTTCCAGAACCACAGGAAGGGCATTCTGTTGGTTGGTATCCAATTGGAGATATCCAGACAAACTTACAACTTCTACACTTGTATATCTTCGTTAGAGGTTCAGGTTTAAGCTCTATCTTTATTTTATATGAGAAAACAAGGGCTTTTGAAATCTTTTCAATAGCCTTCCTAAAGATTCTATTGAAGGTTGGCTGACTTACTCCCAGTATCCTAGCAGCATCCTTTTGGCTCCTTTTTTCTATCCCAACCAATCTCAGCGCTTCGACCTCATCAGATGTTAAAGTAATTTCTCCTCTCGAGATCCTTGGGGAAAATTCGTTGAATCTAAGGGGAAACTCCACCTTTCTAGCCTTTCTTTTGGGCATATAAAGAACCTTAGAACCTTCCCTTCTTAATAGTTTTGTCTGAGGAATTGAGATTTAGGCCCTAGTCTAAGTGATACTTCTACCCTTGAAAGTACTTCTTTCGCATCCCAAACCTCAATTTTCTTTGGTTCGTAGCTTATCTCCTTTCCTGTTTTTATATCAATTATCTCTCCATCTCTCTTTACCAAAAAATTTCCAAATCTATTTTTCTAAATTGCAAGAATATTATTTACAAAGTTCTTTCTGTAAAAAGCCAAGCTAGACTTGACGCCCGGGCCCAAGGAAATTTGAACAGTATAGCTCCTAAGGTCGTCCTAATAAATATCCTAGGCATTAGATACAGTAATATGGATCAATACCAGCAGCT
>CAZUOK010000071.1:0-3117 GCA_964622145.1 Candidatus Woesearchaeota archaeon
GGAAGTTGTTTTAAGAGAAGGTGACTCTGCATTGATAGGATTACCAGAAATAATCCTCGAAACACTCTTCAAAGAATTCAAACCTGATACTTCCTCCTGAAGAACTCCTTAATCTTTTCAACATCTCTTTTATACATTTCTTTCCAGAAGGGAGCCTTCCTTGGGATGGATTGTGGCCAGTCTATAAACCAAAACCTCTCCTCTGATACTAATATATTGAATTGATTTAGATCCCCATGCACAATGTTCCCCCTCTCAACAACCCTCTCGTAAGTTTCAAGGATTTCTTCCTTCCATTCTTTTGGGTTTTCCAACTCAACCCTGTAGAGATTTGGATACGGATCACTATCACCAAGAAATTCCATCAAAACTGTATGCCTATTGAAGGATACTGGCTTTGGAGCAACATCAAATCCCTTCTTTACTAAGTAGACAAGCGCATTGTATTCAACCCTTGCTTTTAATCTTGGAAAGTCAAATTCGTAATTTTTCCATCTGAATCTTTCCCCCCAGAACTCTATGGCATTATATGTGAAGCTCTTCTTAAATGCATTAAACTCTTTTCTTGAATACCTGTGTATCTTCAGGGTAAGATATCCATTCCTCTCTCCATACACAAGGTATATCTCCGCCTCCTTCCCCTTCCCAATCGGCCTCACAATGTACTCAAACTCCTCATGCTTTACGTAGTCCCAGATTGCAATATAGTCCCATCCCTTTCTCGTTATTCTCAAGTAAGGTTCCTCATAGAGTCTAACCTTTATCAACTTCTCCCTCTCCATTTGTTTTATCTCAGCCTTCACAGATTTCTCCCTGTAAGGAACCCTTGAGACTATCCTTCTTAACGCAACCCATTCGTATTGATGTCTAAGACCATCCAAAATTCTTAATATGCTAGCTTGGATTGGATTAAGGACAATCTTTATCATTGAATAGTAGCCTGTCAGACCTTTTAATAAACCTTCCCAAAGAAACTATTTAAATTAAAATCCAACCCCAATTTCTCAAATAGATTGCCTTTATCATAAAGTTAATAATGCCCCATTTCTTTCCGCCTTCTTTATGAACGTATTTATGTTTTATGCAACACTATACTTTACTGCCTTTGCATTAGGGAAGATGCTAGAAAAAGTAAGGATACCATGGGTTTTCTCCGCTCTCCTCATAGGAGTACTATTTTCCCTAGTAAATCCTTTTAAAGAAATAACATCTTCCGATCTTTTCGAGTTTCTAGCAAGACTTGGAATGTATTTTTTGCTATTTATGATAGGCCTAGAGATTGATATTAGAGGGCTACTAAAAAAGACAAGGTTTATATTTAAAGCAACCCTCTTTATCATACTATTCGAAGCATTCTTTGGAAGTATTGCAATACATTATTTGTTCCATTACAATTGGTTAATATCTTTCCTAGTATCCTTATCCTTCGCAACTGTGGGGGAAGCTATTCTTGTCCCAATATTGGATGAATTCAATCTTGTTAACACAGAATTTGGGCAGACAATTATCGGAATAGGAACTCTGGATGATGTTATAGAAATATTCACACTAGTTCTCACAACATTTATAATAAGCCAAAGCACTTCCCCCCTTCTAATCTTTTCTTCGATTATATTCTTGCTTATCCTATTCTACCTAACATATCTCTTAATAAAAATTGGTGAAAAGGGGAAGAAGTTCACATTTATAAAAGTGAGTGAAATACTACCATTTGTTTTCTCCATATTCTTCTTCTTTTTGGGAATTGGAAAGTATTCCGAAGCAACGCCTCTGGCATCAATACTGGCTGGAATTTGTGTAAAGTCTCTCTTTCCAGAAAGAAGATTGGAGGAGATTGGGGAAGAATTAAAGGGGATTTGCTATGGCTTTCTAGCACCAATATTCTTCTTTTGGGTTGGAATAAAAATGAACCTCCAATATCTTCTCAAAAACATACTTCTTGTGTTGATAATTTTTAGCATTACAACAGCTTCTAAAATAATATCAAGCATTATTGCTTGTAGAAAGAGATTTGGAATAAAGAAGTCTGCACTCCTAGGTCTAGGTCTCTCAATAAGGTTTAGTACAAGCGTAATAATACTAAAAATCCTTTTTGAGCATGGAGTGATAGGATTTGACATATATTCTGTTTGTATTGCATCAACAATATTACTTGAATTTCTTATTCCAATGCTCTTTGCAAAGCTTTCTTACAGAGTTTTGAGCAATGAACTATCCAATGGATGTTAAAGACTTACAAAGATATATATTTCCTTCTTCATCAATTCCAAACTCGTATAGCCCATACCTTACCTCTTTCTTTTCTTCGTATGCTCCACACTCAACCATACATTCCTCAAACGTCTTTTGTTTTTCACAATTATAAATACAGGTAGCATTTACATCCCTTCTGCACACGGTAGTGTTTCCAGATCTCCAACACAAAGGCTCCTTTACAATCTTTACAATCTTTGTCCTGATAGTTGGAGAACAAATTGCATCCAGAACTCCATTCAAAGGTTCTATTGATATAATATTTCCACTAACATTTGCCTTAGAAAATATTTTATCTTTATTTTCATCAAATAGATTCATACATTCAGTAATAGTGCCTATTTTAGTATTTCCTTCCAAGATTTTCTCACAATTTCCCAATTTTGGAAGAGGTACAGTAAAAGCAAACCATCTGCAAAGGATAACAGTGCCATTTTTTAGAACCTTAAACCTGTAAGGATATTCCCAAACGTCTGCAAAACAACTAATATCTTTACATCCGGAGCCAAGATAAAGACTTAGATTCCCCTTCGGAACCCTGGAAAGAGAGAATAGGATCTCACTACTTTTCTTCACAAAATCTATGCAATCCTGCCCAGATTCAAAAGATACATTGAAATTATACAGCAAACCACATATCTCTTTAAAACTCGGAAGCTGTGCTCCTCCCTCTGTGTAATTTGGTGCCCAAGTATATGGTCTTCCAAATTCCTCTTTCAGAATTTCTTTCAAGAATGTTTGGTATGCTAAAAAGATCCCAAGTACTAGGACCGGCAAAAGGAAAAACATCTTTTTCATACAAGGGCTACGGGGAGTTTTCTTTTTAAAGCTTTCACTCTCACTGGGTGTATCAGGGGATCAAAG
>CAZUOK010000072.1:0-3101 GCA_964622145.1 Candidatus Woesearchaeota archaeon
GGCCGGGATTTGAACCCGGGTCCTCCCGCTTGCGAAGCGGGCATCCTACCAGGCTGGACTACCGGCCCCTTAATGTATCTGCACAACAACATTTTTTAAATATCCCGTAAAAGAAATACACAGTATGATCGATACCATCATACAGTCCATAATCGTTTTTCTCTTTGGGATTGTTGTGGCAAGATTTCTATACGATATCCTCCTAAGATTCCTTAAAGAGGGAATAGGAATTGAGGAATATTTAAAGAAAAAGAGACTTGAGGATGCAATCTTTGGAATGGATATTTCTATGGCAATAGCTTACATAATATCTATCTATATCTTCCTGTACTACGCAAGGGAGTCTTTGAAGATCCTTGGGATGTTTTACTCCTATCTTGATACGATACTGAACTACTATCCTCTCTTTATCTACACATTCATTCTGACAATATTTAGTCTGTTTATATCAGAAATAGCAAGAAGATTTGTAATAAAATCTAAGATACCATTTTCTGATGAGGAAGGGCTTATAGCAAAATACGTATCATTTTTTGTCATTTTTTATTTAGGATTGGAAGTAATAGGGATCAAACTGGAGATTTTGAGCTATACCATAAAGTTGATAATTGCCTCAATACTTTTTGCATTCTCACTGGCATTTGGAATAGGGTATGGACTTGCAATAAGTGAGAGGTTGAAGGGGAGAAGATGAAGGAGCTGGTATTTGTAAAGGTGCCGGCGGCAGTAGTGGTAACATTTCTTCCAGTTTATCTATATCAGCTAGGATTCACGAAGTATCAAATAGGAATTTTAAATGCTGTCTCAACGATAGCAACCCTAATATCCTCCTTTTATTTCAGCTACAAAGCCCTTGAATACGAGGATAGCAGAAAAATAATAATGTCTTCCCTCTCTGTCATTTCTTTTTCAATATTAGCCTATATCTATCTTAAGGATTTCAACTACTTCCTTCTTGCAACCTTCCTCTTTTCATTCTACACAAGCTCATTTGTTTACTTCTTGAAGGTTTATTACACAAGATCCGGAAGGGATGTCAAGGAAATCCAGAGTAGGTTTGAGTTTTATGGGGGAGTGTATTGGCTGATTGGACTTCTAGCAGCAGCTCTTATAAGTATGTTTTTGGAGACAAGATATCTCTTTCTTTTTGCATTTTTTGTTTCAATTTTTGGTCTCCTAACGTTCTATATAAAAGGAAAGCCTAAAAGAAAACCCCTCTTACTACTGATAGATGAGTTCTCGGAAACCGTTGACAAGGATATCGTGGAGAGCACAGTGAAGTTAAGGGAGATAAAGTTTAGGAGATCCCTCCCTCTCCATATCTTTGTAATGGTATATGCAATATCTCTGAGGCTCTTTGAATCACAATTTTCAGTTTTTCTAAAGAGCATAGGGTTCTCCCTTTCAGCAATATTTATGATATCCTTCGCGAAGTCTTTGATGGATGCCATTGCTTACAAGATTGCGAGAAGGTTACCCTATAATTTTATCTATATCTTACCCTTCTTTGTATCTTTCCTTGTGTTCACATGTTCTTTTGTAGATCCTTTGTTGATGATATTCCTTTATGCCCTTTATGGTATCCCAAGGGGATCCTCCTTTGTACTCCTCGATAGCTACTTTCTTGAGAAAAGAAGGGAAGAGTTTGGAACGAACATTCTCCTTAGGACGATAGCATCTTCCTTTGGAGACTACCTGTGTGGACTCCTTCTTACAACATTTTCTTTTTTTGATGTATTTAGGATGTCTGGGATCCTTGCTGCGGTATCCCCTTTCATCCTCCTTTCTCTCCAAAAAACTTATAAAGGGGAAATGGAGTAAAACTTATGCCGACGGCCATAGCGGCCAGGGAAACACCCGTACCCATTTCGAACACGGAAGTTAAGCCTGGCCGCGTCCGCGGGAGTACTGGGCAAGTTCCCGGGAAACCGCGGAGCCGTCGGCACTATAAATATATCAGGGGCGTAGAAACGGTATGAAAGATGAAGAAGATCCAGGAGATACTTTCAAAGTACAATATAAAAGTATTAAAAAGCTTGGAGAAAGAGGGAAATAGTTATATTTACACTGCTATCTTATCTTCTTCCTCGGTTGTCATCTTTAAAGGGAAGGAATCTTCTGCGGTTTCTATTTTCCCATGCGACATCTCTAGGAAGAAGAATCTTCACATCTTATCTTTGAAGATACTAGAGGAAATATTGAAAGTTCTTGGCATAGAGGGAAAGGATAAAGGTATTGTTGAGTACTATGACAACCTGGGAAACATACTTGGTGTTGCGGCGGTCTGTACAGAAAATATGAGATATATTGGAATAAATGCATATTCTTCAAGGGAGGATTTAGAATCAAAGAATATCGAAAGGATCTTAGAAGAAGTAAGAAGATTTCCTGATGTGGAAGAAATATTATATCATACCTTTGGAGAAAAAGACGGCTATAGTATGATAATTATTGGCAAAGAGTTTGTTCTGACCGTCCACACTTGGCCGGAGTACAGGGTATTACATATGGAGGAGATATCAAAAAATCCCTCCACTTTTTTGAAAAGGTTTGAAAGAGTTCTGAAAGATTTCAACATTTTCTCTTTGACGATGATAGGGAAATATTATTAAATAAATGTTTTTAAGAAAAACATATGGACAAGAGAATCCTTATAGGAACTATCTTTGCCTTTGGGATTCTCCTATTGATTATTCTTGAGATTCCAAGGAAGAGTATTGTTGGGAAGTATGGAAAGATAATTGAGGATTGCATAGCACTTTGTGAGTGGGCAAAGGAAGAAGGAGTGAATTTATCTCCTGGGCCATGTCTCTCAGACATGTACTCTTGGGGACATGAGGGTTGGGTCTGTGATGTTGCCCACTGGCCTAGGCAGGAGATTGACAATTTAAAGGAAAATCAGTGCAAGAACTGGTGGGTGGAAGCAAGGAATTTTGTTGAGGTAGATCCAAACTGTAAACCAATAAGGGTATATGTTTACGGGGAAGGAGAGTACATCTTAGGGAGGTAGCACAAAGTACAATATTGCAAGTCCACCAAGAAATGGAACCGGAATGGCTATTCTTTTTCCATATACACTTCTTTCCTTTGGAGGTTTGAAT
>CAZUOK010000073.1:0-3095 GCA_964622145.1 Candidatus Woesearchaeota archaeon
TTCTCTAACTCTTCCTCCAATTATCTTTAAAATTTCTGAATCCCCTTCTATAAGCTCTGGTGTTGGCTCCAGAGAGTCTTTTTTTGCATTGAATCTCATTAGCGTTACAAATCCTCTTTCCATCAGTGGATCTTTCTCCCAATGCTTCCTAACCTCAGATATCTCCACAACCCTTCTCTCTTCTCTCAACCCTCCCGGAGTTCTTATCTTGTTAGCAACAACAATTATATCCGTTGCTTTGAAGGAAGTCTTTGGTATCCCTATATCGTTCACAACCCTATCGTAAACTGAGTATGGAGAATCTCCATGGATTGTTCCAGCCACAACGTTTGCCATTGCCCCTACCCTCATAGCTTCATAAAGTGCCTTTGCTTCAAGTGATCTGACCTCTCCAATTATCAGACATGAATCTCCAAGTCTAAGAGATGTCCTTATGCCATCTTCAGCACTCATTTCTGCAGATTCTGGGCTTATAGCACTTCTAACCTTTAAAGAAAGTATGTTGTATCCTAGTTTTCTAAAGTAATCAACCGGAAGTTCAAGAGTATCTTCTATCGTTATTATCCTATATCTCCTGGATATCTGGAGCATTAGGGCTTGAAGAAGGGATGTCTTACCCGCTCCTCTTGTCCCAGCTATCAGGATTGCCCTCCCTCCATCAACAAGAAACCAAAGGAGGCCAGCTGCCAGTGGGGACAAGAATTTTCTTTCTATGAATAGGGGAAGGGTCCAAGGTCTCTTTCTATGTCTCCTTATAGCCATTGCAAAACCCTTTGGAGAAAATGGCTGTTGGATCACAGCAATCCTCACTCTTGCTTCAGGAAGTTCCAGTTCGTGGTCTAGAACGGGATGGGCCTCATCCAGAGGTCTCCCGGAAAGTAACCTTATTTTTGATATCCAGCTCCTTACCTCTTCAACACTTGGTAAAATGTTTGTTTCCATTTCCCCGTACTTTGAGTGTTTCACAACTATTGGAGCTTCTCCAATAGGGGGATTTATGTATATGTCCTCAATATTTTCATCTGCTGCGATATCTTCAATAACTCCAAACCCAACCGTCAATTTTACCAAGATATTGGCAAGCCTCTCAAGATCCTTTGGATCTATCTTTATTCCAGCATCTTTTGACTCCTTTTTCAGAATATCCAGAGCCATTCCCTTGACTATCTCTCTAAGCTTTTCAAACCTGAAGTAGTATTCTTCCGTGGGCCTAAGTTTTCCAAGTATGTCCCTAGCTCTTACAAGAAGATCCATCTCATCCTTTGACAACATATACTCTGGTGGGGTTACGGAGTAAAAGAATCTTGAGGAGTTTTCTTTCTTCATTATCTCTATCCTTCTCCCCCCAGCAAAATATGTCTCAACACTCTTCATATCTTCATAATAGGAGGGAAGAATCCTTGTTTTCATGAATGAAGGTCTTATAACTGGCTTAAGGATTTCTCTGTAAAGATTTCTCTTCGAATATCCCTTTATCCTTTCACCAAAGATACTTATTATCCTTGTCTTTTCCATCTTTGAAAGGACTCTTTCTATAAAGAACAGCACCTTGTCCTTTGTTTCTTCATTTTCCTTGTTTATTGGTTTTTTTGTCTTCTCCAGTATGTACAGCCTTCTCATTCTGATAAAGGATAGTATTGGATCCTCCAATAAAAGGTCGTTGATGATGTATCTTAGCTCCAAAAGAAGGTTTGAGTGATACTTTAAGAATATTGGATTTGTTGACATCTTCTTTAACTCCTCTGGAAGATTTTCCTTCACAAGAACCTCTACAAGAAAGTCTGTATAATCATTTAGGATCTCAACCTGCTTTTCTGGATAGAAGTATTCCATCCTTGAGAGGAGGGATATCGTGTTGACCTTCCCAACCTTCATCAGTATTTCAAAGACCTCTCTCATGCATCTCGGATTGTCCTCTATGGTTGGGAGGACTTTACAGGACTCAAGATCTATGTAAAGCTCCTTTCCCCTTGGAGTAGAAACGATATCAAACTTACAAACCATCAACAACTTTTTAAAAATAGTCATTTAATAAGCTTTGTGGCTGAGGAGGAGGTCTATCAAAGGGTTGTGGATGTTATTACGAGGCTTAGGATGGTAGAGGAGAACCTCGAAAATGTTATGAAAAGGGTTCTTTCTTTTGAAACAGGATTTGTGAGGGAGGTTAGGGAAATAAGGGATGAGATAAAGGAAATAAAGTCCAAGATGATGGATATAGAGAAAAAATTGAATGAATTTGATGAGAGACTTAAAACTCTGGAGAACTCTCTTAAGGACTTTGCTAGAAGGGAGGATGTGAAGGTCATAGAGAAGTACATAGAATTTTTAAATCCCTCGAACTATGTGACAAGGGAAGAGGTCTTGAAGATGATAAAGAGATATGTGGGTGAGAGGAAGTGATATTTGGAAAGAAAAAGAAAAAGGAGGATGTTGAGCTTGAAGAGCTTGAGGAGGAACTTGAAGAACCCTTAGAATTAGAAATGCCCGAGGAAGAAATAAAGGTTGAGGAAGAAAAGAAAGAGGAGAAGGCTGAGGAAAGAATAGAAACCCCCTCTTATTCCTATGCAACTCTTGAAGATGTTGAAAGACTTGTTGATGCACTTGTCGAGGAAAGATGGAAGAAGTTTGAGATGGAACTAACAAAAATAAAGAGCACTGTAAATCACTTTAGGGAATTGTTAAAGAGTGTTGAGGAGAGGATTACAAGGCTTGAAAACACGATCACACAGATCCAGAACACAGTAATAGAAAAGAATGAAGAATATGGAGAAAGCATGAAAGAAGTGAAGGTAACCTTAAAGGCAATTGAGAAATTATTAAAGGATTTCATCCCCCAGTTCTCAGAAGGGATAAAGGAAATAAAGGAGTTGAAGGAGAAGTTTGGGTGATAACTTTATAAAATAGTTTTTCCCCTTACTTTTGGGCCCGTAGCTCAGCCTGGTGGAGCGTCCGGCTGATAACCGGAAGGTCCCGGGTTCGAATCCCGGCGGGCCCACTTCCTTCCTTTTGAATTGCTCTTTTCAACTGGGAGAGGACCTCAAAAATCTTTCTGTTCCTTCTATTCAGCCCCAAATCTCTCAAAGCATAGAAATCTC
>CAZUOK010000074.1:0-2971 GCA_964622145.1 Candidatus Woesearchaeota archaeon
ATCTCATCCGCCAACCTTATAGGTTCGGGGTACCTACCCTTTATCCAGGTCTTTTCGGAGAGCTTTTTTACCGTTTCTAGAGAGACAAAGTTCCCTGGAGAAACGTACACCTTGTGACCATCCTTCTCCAAAACCCAACCAACTTGCTCTCCATTGTGTATTATCTTCCCATCCTCAACCTTCCCACAGAGTAGTTTTTTTGTAACACCTATCGTTGGAATCTTCAATTTGACACCAACAAACGTTGCTAGCCCACATCTTATTGGATGGGATATCCCATGACCGTTGACAAACAGTATGTCTACCTTCTTTTTCAGTTTCCTCATACCTTTCTCTATAAGTGGATATTCTCGAAATGCCAAGAAGGTTGGGATGTAGGGAAAGTCAACCTTCCCCCTCACAACTACCTCCTCAACGGGATTTAAATCAGAATCCAGAACAACAATTACCGCTATCCCCTCATCCTTTATATAAGAAAGATCTGCTCCTCCAAAGTATTCCAAATTTTCAAATCTATCCTCAAGGACGATAGACTCTGCAACTTTCTTTTGTTCCTTCCTGTATTTCTCTAGAGGTCTATCCCTAGGATACTCTTTCCAAAGATATTTTTCAATATTCTCCACCTTCCCCTCCTCAATCTCCACACCTTCCTTTTTTAGCAATTCTTCCTTGTACTTCCTCCCCCAAGGATGTTCTCCAACATCCCCATCCTTTCTAATGACCCTGTGCACAGGTACTCCTGGAGGAGCTTCCTTCAAGGCTTCAAGGACAAATTTCCTTGCGTAAAAGCTCCCTAGGGAATCCAAAATATCCGAATACCTCAAAACTTTTCCCTTTGGGATGGAGGACACCAACTTGTAAACGTATTCCTTGAGGTTCACTCATAATTTCTCAGTGGCTTCTCTAATAAACTTTTGGATTTTGTGCAAACTATTTAAAAAGAAAATCCCACTAGGCCCATATGATCTGGATAGAGAAGGGGAGGAACTGGCCGGATAGAGATAGGGTAGAGGTTGTGGAAAGGAAGGGACTTGGACACCCTGACACTATTATGGACAGCATTGTCGAGGCTTGTTCTAGAAGGCTTAGTAACTATTACATGGAAAACTTTGGGATGGTTCTCCATCACAATCTGGATAAAGGAGTTCTCATAGCTGGAAGGAGCTTTCCAAAGTTCGGTGGGGGGGAAGTCCTTGATCCCATAAAGATCATCGTTGTTGGAAGGGCTACAACAGAGGTTGGGGAAAAGAAGATACCTGTTGGTGAGCTCATCTTGGAGGCATCAAAAGATTGGATTAGGGAAAACTTCAGATATCTTGATCCAGATTCTCATGTTATAATAGATTATGGAGTTAAACCTGGGTCTGTTGACCTTGTGTCAATGTACTCTCTCGGAAAGGAAGTGCCATTGGCGAACGATACCAGCGTGGGAGCCTCCTTTTATCCATTTACAGATCTCGAAAGGATAGTTTACTCCACGGAGAAGGTCCTAAACTTAAAGGAAACAAAGGAAAAATTTCCATTTATTGGGGAAGATGTTAAGGTTATGGGAATAAGGGAGGAAGAAAAGATAAAGTTGATAGTTGCGGTTGCATTTGTTGATAAATTCGTGGAATCGGAGGAAGATTATCTTGAAAAGAAGGAGAAGATAAAAGAGTTAATAGAGAGGAAGGTTCTTTCGGAGTACTACTATGACTTTGAAGTAGAGGTGAACACTGCAGACAAACCAGAAGAAGGGGTGTTTTACCTCACTGTTACGGGGACTTCTGGAGAATCCGGGGACGATGGACAGGTTGGAAGGGGGAACAGAGTCAATGGTCTGATAACTCCCAATAGGCACATGAGTATCGAAGCTACTGCTGGAAAGAATGCTAGGTCCCATGTTGGAAAGATATACAACGTCTTTGCAAAGTGGTTGGCAAGGGAGATATATGAGGAGCTTGATTACAGGAATGAGGTCTTGATAGTATCGAAGATAGGACACCCGATAACAGAACCCTCCCTGTTGAGGATAAAAGTCTATGAGAAGAGCTATGATGAAAGGGAAATAGAGAGAATAATAAAAGATCTCCTAAATATTGATGTCTTTGAAGAAATACAAAGAAGGGTTCTTGAAGGGAGGGAGGAACTATTCTAGAGCAAGGACTGCCCTTGCCTTTATTGTTCTTCCAAAAAGATCCAAAACCTTCCTAGGATTTTCCTCGAGGAACTTCCTTAAGAACTCAACAGCGTACACTTCTCTCTCATCTCTCGGCTTCCTAATTATCAATGGATTGTTTGGATATTCCTCCACCCCAACGATCCTAAATGCATTGAATTCTAAGTCATACTCAACCGAGAGGTAAATCTCTTCCTCCCCAACCCTCACGCAGACACTATCCAAAATCTTCATATAGCTCACCACTTCTTTAAGAATGTTTTAAAAACAACTTCTTTATAAAGTTTTCTAACAACTTTAAATTTCATTTTTAAATTTTGCTTTTAAATTAGTAGTGTGGATACCTCATCCCCTTTCTCAGACAATATAATCTGTACATCTGTTCGAGTAGCATTATCCTGAACAACTGGTGATTGAATGTTAGCCTTGAGAAAGAGATGACATCATCGATATGTTCCTTAATTTCGTCTGTAAATCCTTCCGGCCCCCCAATAACAAACACAGCTTCTCCAATCCTTTCAAAGTATCCAAACTCCACAAGCCTTCCCCTGCTATCACAAAGTATTTTCTCTCCATCAAAATCCTCCAATTTCTCAATGATTTCTTTCGTCTCCCTTACCTTATCACCCTCCTTTATCTCAATGACTCTAACAAATCTTGGCATTCTCTTTAGGAAATCCTCCGCAAGCTCCCTGTAAGGGCTTTTTAACTTCCCAACAGCTAGTATTGTTATCATGAGAAATTTTAAAAGGGAAACCTCTTCTTAAGGATTGTGGTAGAACAGGTTTACGTGAGTATCCCTTACCCTCTTTG
>CAZUOK010000075.1:0-2933 GCA_964622145.1 Candidatus Woesearchaeota archaeon
ATAGGATACTGAAATATTATGGAGATAAGGAATTCTGTAAAGAAATTGGGTACAGGATAGTTAGGATTGCAACCCACCCAGATGTCATGGGGATAGGGGTGGGTAGCTTTGCACTGAGGAAATTGGAGGAGGAGGCTAGGAGAAGAAAGATGGCCTGGATTGGAGCTAGTTTTGGAGTAAACTATGAATTGTTGAAGTTCTGGTTAAAGAATGGTTTTATTCCCGTTCACATAAGCCCCGAGAGAAATGAAGTCTCTGGAGAGTACTCTGTTATAGTTGTTAAACCCCTAAAAAAGAAAATTGAGGAAAGAATTCTAAAGTACAATGAGGAGTTTAGGGTAAAACTTTTGGAATGCCTCCCAGAGCTCTACTGCGACATGGAACCGGAGGTTGTAAGGCTATTACTGAAGAAGTTTTCAAAGAAGAAATATAAGCTAAGTATCTCAGAAAGCCAGCTGCACAGACTTAAGGGATTTGTCAAGGGATACTTTACATTAGAGACCGTGCTCGATGTGGTAAAAATAGTTTCCGAGTGGTATTTCCTCCAAGATCTAAAATTCCTTGATGAGAAGGAGGAAAATTGCATAATAGTAAAGATCCTCCAGCACAACAGGTGGAGGTCATCTGAAGAAATTCTTAAGATGAAAAGGAAGGATATCAGGAAGAGCATAAGGAAGGCTATGAAGAAGGTCCTGGAGAAAGGTTTATCAAACTTGAAGTCTTCTTAGCTCCCTATGCCAAGGATAAAAGACATTGCAGGAAGAGAAGAGGAGTATAGAGGGGTCCTTAGGAAGAGATTTCTTGAAAATCTCCTCCCAATCTTTGAAGAAGGGATCTCTCTTTATAAGATCTGGAAAGAATACAAGAAGTACTCTGAAAACCTTAGAGCTGAGAGAAATAGATTGAGTGAGGAATATGCAAAGAGTAAGGACGAAAGACTGAGGGAAAAGGCGGAGAAGATAAGGGAGGAAATAGAAAGGGTTGAGAAAGGGTTGAGAGAAATTGAGGAGAGGCTGAGGGATATAGAGCTCAGACTCCCAAACTGGCTGGATGATAGGGTTCCTATAGGTCCTGACGAGAGCTTCGAAAAGCCTGTGAAGTATTTTGGGAAACCAAAAGTTCACAAGAAATTTGAAGAGAAGTTTAGGAAGGAGAATCCAGGAGCTGAATACGAATTAATAGAGTGGGAACCTCTCCATCATTATGATCTTGTGAAGGAATTTTCTCTTGCAGATACTGATCTAGGCGCTGAAATAGCTGGAAGTAGGTTTTATGTTGAAAAAAATGAGCTTGTCTTTCTTGATCTTGCCCTATCCCTCTACGCAATGGAATTCTTTTACAAAAAGGGGTTTGATAACGTTATAATCCCACCATACCTCATGAGGAGAGACTTAGAAGAAAGGATAGCGTACTTTGAAGCCTTCGAGGAGGCTATATTCTCTGTCAGGGAGGAGGACTACATCTTAATAACCACCTCAGAACATCCCATCTGTGCAATGTATAAAGGTAAGACATTCGAGGAGAAAGATCTTCCAAAGAGGATACTTGCCTGGAGCCCAGCGTTTAGAAGAGAAGCGGGAGCTCACGGGAAGGATACAAAGGGAATATTCAGGACAAAGCAATTCCACAAGGTAGAACTTCACACCATATGTACCTTGGAAGACCAATATAAAGAATTGAATAGAACGTTAGAAATTGTGGAAGAGTTTATGAAAACCCTTGAGGTCCCGTACAGGGTAGTCATAGTTCCCTCCGGAGACATGGACAAAAGGGCGATAATACAATACGATATACAGTGCTGGTTCCCGGGACAGGGAAGGTACAGAGAAACCCACTCCATTGCAACGATGGGAAGCTGGGTGTCTGAAAAGCTGAATATAAGGGTAAATAAGGGAGATAAGAAGGAGTTTGTGGCAAACCTCTACGCAACTGGTGTTGCGGTGCAAAGGACTTTGATAGCAATATTCGAGAACAACTACGATCCAGAAGAAAAGGTAATAAGGCTTCCAAAAGTTTTCAAGAAGTATCTCCCTTGGATAGAAGAAATAAGGCTACATCCTGGTAGGTAACGGGATATTCATAAGTTCCAGCAGGCCCCCCATCGTCCTCTCAAAGGCCTTTACAAGCAGTATCCTAAACTTCCTCCTTTCACCCTCCTCCTTTATTACAGGGCAATTCTCGTAGAATTCGTTGAAGGTCTTTGCCAATCTGTAGGAATGCTCTGCAACGATGTTTGGGGATAGATTTCTTAAAGAATCCTTCAAGACATCCTTCGTCCTCAAAATCTCCCTTACCACATTCCTTTCGAACCTGTTCAATTCTATTGGAGAGATATTTTCCAAATTTTCATTTACCTTATCCAATATGCTTCTAGCCCTGACAAGAGAATATTGTACAAAGGGTCCTGAAAACCCCTCAAAGTCAAGGACTTTTTCCCAATCAAAGACTATATCCCTATTCAGATCGTACTTTAGAATGAAAAATGTTATTGCACCTATTGCAACCTTCCAAGATTCCTCGTCAATCTTATCCCTTTCGACCTTCTTATTCCTCCACATTATCCTTTTAACCCTCATCTTCGCCCTCCTTATTATTTCCTCCGCGGAAACCATCCTACCTCTCCTTGTTGACATCTTTTTTGCACCCTTCTCAGTCTTCATAAGTATCATCCCATATTTTAAGTGGTAAAGGTCCTTGTAGAAGGAGTATCCAGCCAGCTCTAGTGTTTTGAAAAGTTGTTTGAAGTGCAGGGTCTGCTCGTTTGATACAACGTATATTTTCTTTGAAAACTTGTAGTCTTCATAATGCTGGATTGCCGCTGCAAGATCCCTTGAGAAATACACAGTCGTTCCATCACTTTTTATAAGAACAGGGTTCCCAAGCCCAAACTCCTCAAGCTTTACTCTTACCTCCCCATTTTCCCCTCTAAATGC
>CAZUOK010000076.1:0-2796 GCA_964622145.1 Candidatus Woesearchaeota archaeon
TACGCTTTCGAAATCACAGGATGCGAGATCGATCCCAGCATCCTTTATAATCCCATTTTCACTCTTAAACTCCCCATCTGAATAGTACGTTATGTTTAGCTCATAAATAAGTCTACCCTTAAACTTCTCTGGAAGATAAAGCTCCCTAACACAGTTAGCAATTTGATCTTTGACATCCGGAGTGATAAGCCAATCTATTCCAAGTATTCTTGCATACCTGGATGCACTACAATTGACACTTAGATACAACTCCTCCTCTTTCACACAAATCCCAAGCAATCCTACAGACATATTTCCACAGTGAGAACCACCTAAGAAGCCCCATTCCTGCCTAGAAGTATCTATAATATCCTTTGGATCCAACAAAGTTGGCTTACCTTCAAAATCTATCTGGGCGTTTTCAGGGCAGCAGTAATTCCTTGATGTTAAAGTCATATTCTTGTGCCAGCCACACTGACAGTCATAAGATGCCCTTTCATTTATGTCCTTTATCTTCACACAACCGTAAACATCCCTTGCATCCGGAGGACAGTCGAGGGTTGTGTAATTGAATTCACTGTAGGGAGGGCAGAAGCAGTAGGAAATGTCATAACAAGAGTTATCATTCAAACAGTTTGGATAATCCCAGAAATCTTTACTACCATAATAGGGAGACCCTAAGGCCTCCTCAGAACACTCGGGGCATTGCCTTATGTAACACTTCTCCCCCCTAAACGGCATGCAAAAGCCGTCCCCACAACCCGCAAACGCAACCGGGTACATAATATCCATTCCGTAGTAGTTAAACTTTATAAGATTTATGGGGACGGATGTGGGTGAGAACACGTGATAGATCCCTGTGAAATCCAGGGTATGATTTAGGATGTATCCGATGGGATGGTATATATCAAAGAAATAGTCAAGCCCCCCAGCCCTGTCCCTCATCTCTGAGGAAAATCCAACAATGAAGAAGGAGGAGTTTGCCGGATAGGAGATGTTGTACTCAATTCTTTTGTCCTGGTTATCAAGGACAATGTCAGAGATGTTTCTCTCTTCATTAAGCATTGGAGTCACGTTTGGATGATCAGAGGGTATTGAACTTACGTTCACCGTGAAGTTTCCGAGGGAAAATATCTCAAAGAACCAGCCAAATCCACCGGTTACGTAATAATCAAATTCCTCTCCCGGATCAAACCCATCCATTGAAATGATGTCCCTCCCCCTAACCTTCAACACGTTTACCCAAATTGGATCATTTGATACCTTAAAGCCTAATTTCCTTCCCTCATCCAATGCGTACACAACCGTTTTTACAAAGAGTGGATAGGAGGGATCAAAACTTGGAAATATTCCAAGTATTCCTGTTTTGTTCACTGTTAAGAAGGAATTTTCCATATCCCCTATAATGGTTGCCCTAACATATGTCCTTTCTTTGTCTATTATCTCTCCTGAAGCCAAGAAGTGGTCCAAGACATCCGACACCTCAAAGTTTACCTCTCCGTACAGGAATCCTCCAAGGGGATCGTGGAAGATCTTGTCGTTGACGGGATCGTAAGAGAACACCTTTCCATCCCCATCAAAGTCAAATCCTTCTAAATAAACAGAAAACTTCAGGGAATAACTTCCCTCTTGAAGTCTTGGGATCTTACAAACAACGTAGAGGGTATTGTTTCTAAATGGATGGGAGGGATTGTTGTCAAAAGAATCATCGTACCAGAAGCAATCCCTTCCAGTGACAATCTCCTTAATAAAACTGTTTCCCTTCCATATCTCCCCATAGAATATAATCCTTGGACTTACATTTCCCTCCTTCTCAAGCTTGATAACAATGTAGTAATCTCTAGGGGGTAGGACAGCCCCATCAAATACGTAAACATTCCTCGACCTGAACAGGACATCCATGTAAAGTGCTGAGAGGTTCATGTAAGATATGAAAAGACTGTTGGGATTTGGGTCTACAACACCAAAGTACGGATGACTTATCTTAAGAGAGCCAAAGTCCAAGGTTGATCCAACCGCAATCCCATCCTTTAAGTGGATGTTGCTAACTGCCTTTAGATGGTAGCTAGTGTCTGGGGGGTTGTAGTAATGAATACTCTTGTCATCCCAACCAAACAGCTCTGAAAAGTTCACCTTTACCTTATCAGAATAGTTCATCCTCAGAACTCCACCATCATTTACCTCCTCTATTACCCTCACAATCGTCTTTGGATAAAGAACTTCAGGGATCAATCCGGGTATCTCAAGACCTGATACCTTTACCCTGAAGAGGTCCCCTTCCCAGGTTGTCCAAGGGTATTCTGTATCATTGTAGACAAAGGGCCTGACGTTCAAGTATATCATAGAGTTTGCGAGCATGTAGACATCTGTACAGTACCCGTTGTAACAGTTCCCAAGGGACCCCCTCCACCAAGGTCCCTTCTCGTCTTTACAAATACATTGTGGGACTGTTCCTCCAATCCTGAATGGATTTGGAATGGCAGGATGGAAGTTGTACAGCTCCCATCCTCTCCAATTCTCCTTAAACAGGCCAACGAGATACCTTGTTGAGTAGGGATAATACTTTTCTTTGAAATTACTGTAAAAGGTCAGGGCTTCAAGACCCTTATAAAGGGAACATATAAGATCCTCTTCATCCGAGATCTTAAACTCATTTTGACTTGGATCACAGTTCTTGAACAATTTCCAGAGGCCTGTCTTTACAATTGCATACCTACCCACACACTCTTCATCTCCCTCCAGGGTTGTTGCTTGAAATCCTACCTTTTTTATCCTAAGGGGGGATCCCCCTTCAGGAGGGGATATGGATGTTGGAAG
>CAZUOK010000077.1:0-823 GCA_964622145.1 Candidatus Woesearchaeota archaeon
GATTGTTTCATAGAGAAATGTGTGGACCTCAGGGAGTATACGAAACTAGGATATTCCTTGGAAACTTTAAAGAGGTACTACGAGATCCTTGGGGAAGAGTTGGAGGCATTTATAAAAGCAAACGAAGAGGATTATCCGAAGGCAATTAGGGTGAACTTTCTGAAGATAGATCCCGAGAATCTTCTAGAAAGGCTTGAAGAAAAGGGGTTTGAATTTGAAAAGCTATCCTTCTGCAGTTACGCGTTTAAGATACTGAAGGAACCCTTCTCTGCTGGGGCAACCCCAGAGTTTTTATTGGGATATTACTACATCCAAGATGTTCCTACACTTCTTCCAGTTTTGGAGCTTGATCCAAGACCGGGGGAGATCATTTTGGACCTCTGTGCAGCCCCTGGAGGAAAAACAACCCATATATCTAATGTAATGAAAAACAAGGGGGTTGTTGTTGCTGTTGATATTGAAAAGAATAGGATGAGAAAGCTTAGGAGTAATATCCAAAGAATGGATTGTAGAAATGTTATTGGGATAAGGATGGATGGGAGGAAGATTGGGGAGCTAGGCCTAGAATTTGACAAAATCTTGCTGGATGCTCCCTGCTCAGGGGAAGGTCTCATGATGAGACACAAGAACACGAGGGCTTGGGATTATGAAGTAATCTTGGACAGACAAAAGCTTCAAATAGAGCTTGTAAGGGCTGCAATGAATGTGTTGAAACCTGGAGGAATCCTTGTCTATTCTACCTGTTCTCTCTCTGTTGAGGAAAACGAGATGGTTGTGGAATATATCTTAGAAAACTTTGATGCAAAGGTAGAGAGACTTGACC
>CAZUOK010000077.1:833-2769 GCA_964622145.1 Candidatus Woesearchaeota archaeon
GAAGTATACTCCAGGGGAGTAAGGAAGTACAGGGGGATGGATTTTGGGAAGGAAATGGAGAAAGTTGGGAGGATATGGCCCCACATCCACAGAACAATAGGATTCTTTGTTGCAAAAATAAGAAAAATTTAGCCGCAGAATCCAGATGACTGTGTTTGCATTGTCTTTGAGGATATGTTTTCTTTGCATTCCTCCGGCTCCTTCTCAAATGACTTACATATAAACTTCATTATGTATTTTGGCTGTCTTGGGTAGTTGTACCTCATGCCATTCACTATCAAAGTTGGGCTTGCCCAAGCGTTGTACTTCTGGGAAAGTTTGTAGTCCTCAACAAGCATATTCTCTCTGTTTTCTTCAACGTATCTTTCTACATCCTCAACAGAAAGGCCCATCTCCTCTGCAACCTCCTTCCAACAACTATCTATATTCGCCCTGCTACACCTACTATCGACCTTACTCACATACTCCGCCCAGGTCTTTGTCCCGTAAATGTTGTATATTGCCTTCTCCCTGAGATCTTGTTCAAGCTCTTTTATTCCATGCATCGAACAGTAGTAGTCTCCCTTTGCAAGTGCACAGAACTTTGGATCATTGTTGTATCTTTCTCCTGGATAGTATATGTAAACTGGTTCGAAATCTATCTTGTCACCAATCTTTAGGAGGACTTCCTTCATTGCTGTTTCCATCTGGTTCCCAAATGGGCAAAAGCTCATTATGAAAAGTTTTACTTCTGGCTTCTTAGACTTCTTTGGCAGCATTGCCTTCATAGATTCTTTCAAGGTATCTATATCAACGAATTCTAGGAGATTTCTTCCCTGATAATTTATCTTGAACACAATGTTCTTAAGATCCTTTGAGATGTAAAATACAAAATCTCTATCTCCTATTTTTCCCTTAACCTCGTAGAATTTATATCCAAACAGTGGAGTCTCATTTATCCAAGTTATTGTGTAGTTCATCTCCAGGAATGAAACATCTGGAAAACTTTCCAGAACTTCTCTTGCAATGCTCTCTATCCTTTCCGTATCCACCTCTTCGACCGCTTTGGTTTCTATGGTACCTTTCTTGTAGAATGTTAGTAGGAAGGAGCTTACAACGAGGATTCCTACCAACAGCATCAACTGAGTCTCATGTTTCATGTCCTTTCAACAACCAATTTTCTTTATAAGTATTGCTATTCCGAGGGAGATAGGGGGAATGGAGAGTGTAAGGATGCTGTGGATAATGTCTGGGAATGGAGATGAGATTATCATGAGTAATCTTACGTAATTAAATAGGAAGGAAAAGAGAATGGAGAGAAGAAATCCTTTCAGAAAGAATCTCTTTTTTATCATTAGAAGAAAACAGGAAGTCATTAGGAAGGTATAGACACCTAAGCAATCTTTTGTCAGATAGATGCAGTTCTCCCCCCTACAAAGAAGTTCCCCATATCTTTCGAAGAAGGGTGAGAGTAGAAAGAGGTAGACCCTTCTGAGGATGGAAGGATCTGGGAGAAGGAGATGGTAAAAAAGTATTAGTATTCCTGTAAAAAGGGGATATAAATAAACCCTCATACGGGCTTTGAATCCAGTTAAGTTTTTAAATCTTCTAGGATTATAATTCATTGCGCGCCGGTAGTCTAGCCTGGTTAGGATACCGGTCTGCCAAACCGGTGGTCCCGGGTTCAAATCCCGGCCGGCGCATCAGAATCCTTAACATAATGTAGGATTTTGGAATACGTAGAAAAGGCATGACCAGAAATCATTAGGAAATGTGAACAAAGTCCTAGAATCTCCCTTTCCAAATATAGAGTGGAAACTCTTTATAAGTAGTTTTAATTCTGTTACAGTTGTAAAGCAAGAATCAATTATGTAAGAAACTCTTCTAACCCTTTCAGTTTTATCTTATGAAATTCTATTTCTGGTTCCTCTAGTGTTATTCTTCCATCTATCCATCC
>CAZUOK010000078.1:0-2706 GCA_964622145.1 Candidatus Woesearchaeota archaeon
TTAAGATCCCTCTCGAAGGTCTTCTTTTCAAACCTCTTTTTAACCTCCTCAATGATGTAGTTTATATCCGCACTTGCCTTAACAAACACCTTAACAAGCCCAACCTTCTTTTTCAATATCTTTCCTTCAACAATTTCGACTTTTTCTGGCTTTATTATCCTGTTTCTTGTTCTTATCTTGATATTTTCTAGGAAGTTTGCTAGTTCCTCAAGCTTAGCATTCTTTGGAAGGATGTAGAAGTAATCTCTGTAGTTTCTGTCGTAAATAGTTATCCTTCTTCCATTGTCGTCCCTTCCAATAATCTTTATTATATCCCTGTCCCCAACCCTTTCCTCTTCAACAGCAATCACAAATGCTTCAAGCTTCACAGAGAAGGAATATTTTTACCTTCTTAATAAGGTTTCCATAAACCCTTATAATACTTCTAATTCCAGAATAGACCCATGGAGAAAGAGGATGTAAAGATGCTCTTTTCCATTGCTAGGGGGAGTGTTGAGGAAGTGCTCTTTGGAAAAGAGTTTGTAATAAAAGAGGAAATTAAAAGCAAATTTTCTGAGAAGAGAGGGGTTTTTGTGACCCTGAAGTATCACAAGACAGAGGAACTTAGGGGTTGCATAGGCTTTCCATATCCGGAGTTCCCTCTCTGGGAAGCTGTTTATCTCTCCGCTAGGGAGGCTGCCTTTAATGACCCTAGGTTTCCCCCTCTAAAAAAAGAAGAATACAAGGGGATAATCTTTGAGATATCCATATTGACTCCTCCAAAGAGGCTTGAGGTCAAAGATCCTAGGGAATATCTTGAAAAGATAAAGATAGGGAGAGATGGTTTAATAGTTAGGTATGGATCTTTTTCAGGACTACTACTACCTCAAGTTCCTGTTGAGGAAGGGTGGGATGTTGAGAAGTTCTTAGATTTTACCTGTTGGAAGGCTGGATTGCCTTTTAAATCCTGGCTGGACAGAAGAGTCGAGGTTTACACTTTCCAAGCTGAGGTATGGAGGGAAAAGGAACCCTTTGGTGATATCGAAAGGGTCATGTGAATGCCGCAATTTAAAAAAGAATGCCGACGGCAATTTTACGGCATGCCGTCAAACGTAATAAATATATCCCCTACCTTCCCTCCTCCTTTTCAATATACCTCTCTCGTAAAGCTTTCTCAAGATTTCTCTAGCAGTTCTTTCACTTATACCTAATTTCTTGGATATTTGCCTCGATGTTACCCCCCTATGAGCCATTTTCAAGACCTCTTTTTCTCTCTCATCAAGTTCTTCCCTGTAAACCTTTATCTTTACGTAGAAGAACCCATCTCTGTCCTCAAACTTAGGTATTGGTATTCCTTTATCCTTGCAAATCTCTATTATTCTTGTTGTCCCTTCCCCCCAACCCTCTATGTATCCTAACAAGAACAGTGCTCTTCCTATTATTGGGTTTCTCAAAATGGATGGGTGATCCTTCCTGTAGAGATCCTCCACCTTGAGCGGAGGTAAAAGGCCTCCTGGATTTATGATAACAATCTCATCGTCAACATATTTCAACAAAATAGGACTTGGTATTGAATAATCTCTGTGAACAACAGCATTTACTATGATTTCCCTTATAATCTCCTCTGGAACAATCCACTCTTCAATCCTTTTGCTTTTTTCTATCCTTATTTCTTTTGGTATATGTCTTCTAACAAAATCTAGTGCCCCCTCTATCTGTTCATCCAACCTTCCTTCTATGAGTTCCTCATCGGTTATCTCATTACCAATCTTTCTCATGGCTTTTATGCATGCATAGGGCATCTTTTCTTGAGGATTTTTTCCAAATAGTAATATACCTGCAAGATTTACTTTTCCATCTTCCAATACATTGAGTTTTTTTAGAAGCTCTTTCTCATCACCAACAAATTTTGTTTTTCTCACAATCAGCATCCTTCTCATAAACTCCTTAACCTTCTGAAGGTCTAAATCTTCGAATCTTCCAGTTATCCTTCTCTCGACAAACTCCCAAATCTTCTCCCTTTCTATAATCTTTCTCGTTATTTCTTCAGGGTCCATTTTGACATTGCTCTTTCCCACCCTCTTGTATGCCCTCTCTTTGTAGAAGTATGGCTTTTTGTCCCCTTCAGGAACAACAACCTTTATTATACCTTTTCCATCTACGAATAGCACAGATACTTCCGGATAGATTTTTGGCCTTATTTCGTTGGTTATTGAATTTACAATACTCTCTACAGTCCCTTTTCCAATATTTATTCCTCTAATTGCTCCATCATCAGAAACCCCTATGATTATTACTCCTCCCTTCGAATTGGCAAATGCACAAACAGTTTCTAAGATTTCCCTAATATTCAGTCCTTCCTTAAATTCTACAGTTTCAGATTCTCCCTCTCTTATTATTTCCTTAACATCCATGCTTCATTGTACTTTGCCATCATTTATAAACTTTTGCCGACGGCAATTTTACGGCATGCCGACATTTAAAAAGTCTTCCAACCCTTATCTTTTTGACCCGTAATCTAAGCGTGGACTTAAGTTAAATAATACCAAATATTAACCTTTTGACCTCAGCCCCGTGACTCCCATCATCACCCTTCAGTCCGAAAGCTGCTCATCAGGTCATTTCTCTTTGGCTATAAAGAACCTTGGGTATTTATCGCCGGTATTTTGTGACGCCGGGGAGGGGATTTGAACCCCTGCGGGCCAGAGGCCCACCGGATCTCAAGTC
>CAZUOK010000079.1:0-2667 GCA_964622145.1 Candidatus Woesearchaeota archaeon
TCTCTAGAGACTTCCTTAGCCTTCCTTATAAACTCGCTTTCCCCCCTTTCATCCTCAAACCTAAGATTGAACCACTTGTACCATGTCCTTTCGAGCCTTCTCCTTGTCATCTCTCTAAAGAGTTTTAACAATCTCAAATTCTCCTCATCCCCCTCTTCAATCCTTCTGTATTCTTCCTTGGCTTTCTCCCATATTTCAGGGTTTCTCTCCTTTTCCTCATGGAATTTTACGTAAAGTTCCATTAGATGCTTCAGCCCCCTCTTCCTGAGTTCTTCCTCATTACCCCACTTCTTGAAGGAATATATCAAGGCCCCAAACTGTGTCCCGACATCCCCCCAAAAGTTTACGCCAATGACCTTGTATCCAAAGAATTCGAGCAAATTCCTTATGAAAGAGCCCACAATACCACTCCTTAGATGGCCGAAGTGTGGAAGTCTTGCTATATTCACAGAGAAGTAGTCCACAATAACCTTTCTTCCCCTACCAACATTTTCCTTGAAGTACTCTATCCCTTTTTCAGATATCTCTTTCAAGATCTTTGGAGCCAGGACATCCCACCTCAAGAATACGTTCAAATTCCCCCTAACAACCTCGACCTTTTCTACAATGTCAAGACCTTCAAGCCTTCTAGAGATTTCTTCTGAGATATCTACCCTATATTTTCCAAGGATCTTTGCAGGGAGGTTTGTTGTTAGGTCTCCCCATTCCTCCTTGGGCGAAACCTTCAATTCAAATTCTTCTTCCATCCCTCTTTCCCTTAAGAACTCTCTTATTGTTTCAAGCAATATCTCCATATCCTCTGAATCTCAAGCCCCTTATTAAATGCTTTTCGCGAGGTGGACACAATTTATAAATATGGTGTACAGGTGTGTACTTTTGGAAGGTGCACTTAGGTGTACAGCCCCAGTCTCCTCAGCCTCCTCAATCTTTTATAAATTGCAGATCTGCTGATCCCAATTCTTTCAGATATTTCCTTGACAGAAAGACCCTGTTTAAGAAGATTTATTATCATTCTATCCTTTTCATCAACTATTTTCCCATAGCTCTTCCTGAAAACCACTTCAAAGAATGTTGGACCTTTTCTGAATTCCAACTCCACCAAAGGATGTCTTTCACACTCCCTTCTCATTACGTTTATCCCAATCCCGTACCTCTCTATGTACCCCATTCCAAAGAGGTATTCACAGATCAGAGGGTTCCTTGGAATGTGTTCTGGGTTTTCCAGATCGACACCAGGAACAAGACTTCCAGGAGACCTTACAACAAGCTTGTCCGGTAACTTCATTACTCTTATATCCGAAAACAAGGTGTAATTCCTGTGGGCAAAGGCGTTTATTATTGCCTCCCTTATAGCTTTTTCAGGATATTCAAGGATATATTCCCTCTTTGCTCCAATCCTATAGCTTATTCTTCCAAGTCTTGAAGCAATAAAACTACAAGCGTTCTCTATCATCTCGATAATATCTCCCCTAAATTCCTTCTCATAAACAAGCTCCATATCACTTGTAAACTCCGCATACCTAATCTTTGCTTGGGGAAAGAATTCTGAGGGATCTTTGGTGAAAAATAGCACCGCACCATTCCTAAGATAATATTTCCCATCCTTCTCCACAATTGCCTTCGACCTCCTGAGATCTTCAAGGAGATCTCCAACGTAAGGTATCTTTCTTACCTCATATCTTTTTTCAAGGAATCTTCTGAACTTCTTCTCATCAAGGTTGTCCAGATCAACTGGGGATGGTAAGAGATCCCAATTTATCTCAACATTTTCCACCTTTTTCCAGAAGATTTCCTGAAGTGATAGGACCCTCTTCCCCTTTCCTATCCTTATGTACGCAACATCCCCTATCGTGACAACCTCTTTTGACTTTGGGACTTTTATCACAACAACTTCCCTTTTGTTTATCTTAACAACATCCACCTTCACCTCTATTCTAGGAACAAGATTCATCAATATATTAGTTATCCTCCCAATCACCTTCTTCGAATTACATCCCACAATCCTTCCGTCATCCGTGACTCCAACCAATATGTAGCCTCCTTCCGCATTTGCAAATGCAACGATTTCTTCCCCTATTGCTGGGGTAAAGTCCTTTTTGAATTCCACCTTCTCGTTTTCCCCACCAGCTATCAACTTCAACAGATCATTCACATCCATGGACATAGTAAGGTGGACACAATTTATAAATATGGTGTACAGGTGTGTACTTTTGGAAGGTGGATAGGGGTAAACAAATCGTTATAAATGTATCCTGAGAATCTCAGTCCTCATGATATCTATAGAGGATTTCAACAAGATTGATATGAGGGTTGGAAGGATAACGAAGGTTCTTGACCACCCAAATGCGGACAAACTGTATGTATTGGAAATAGATATAGGAGATGAGAAAAGGGTTATTGTATCAGGGATAAAGGATTGGTACAGTAAGGAAGAGTTGTTGGGCAAATATGTCGTAGTCCTCACAAACCTTGAGCCAAAGAAGATAAGGGGAATAAAAAGCCAGGGAATGATACTGGCAGCAGAAAAGGATGGAAAGATAGCTTTGTTAACAGTGGATAGGGAGATAGATCCTGGAACAAGGGTGAGGTAGTCTACAGCTTTATCCAGAGTGTTTTTAAGTATAGTAGACCAGGATGAGTTACCGGGTGATCCCTGGATTGAAAGGT
>CAZUOK010000080.1:0-2605 GCA_964622145.1 Candidatus Woesearchaeota archaeon
CTCATATTCCTTCAATCCTTTTACATCTCTTGCCTGGGTCTTTGGATTGCAGGAGACATATATTATTTCTTTGGGTTTCTTTTCCCTTATCACTCTCAGAACCTTTGGGTGAAGTCCTGACCTTGGAGGATCAACTAGTAAGCAGTCAAATTCAAACTTTCTCAAAATCTCTTCTATCCTTCCTTCAATCATTCTGTAGTTTTCAATTCCGAGTCTTTTCCTGTTTATCTCAAAACTTCTGACAGAATCTTTTGATTCTTCAATCCCAATGACTTCATCAAACCTTTCTGAAAGAAGAATTCCAAATATTCCTACCCCCGCGTAACCATCCAAAAGTGTCCTTCCCTTGTCAACCATATCAACAACAATCCTGTATAGTTCCTGGGCAGCGTAACTGTTTGTCTGGGCAAAGGAATTTGGTAGAAACAGGAATTCCACTCCAAGAAACCTCTCCTTCCAGAATTCTTCCCCCCAAATCTTCTTTATTTCACCAAAAGAAACATCTGAAAGACTGTCATTTATTTCCCAAACAACAGAATCAAGTGTCTCTAACATCCTTTTAGGTTGGAAATCTCCTTTGGAAGTTGTGACGATGATTCCCATTGTATTCTTTGAAAACTTTCCCTCCCTAAGCACAAAGTACCTCAGAAAGCCCCTCTTTGTAAACAAATTATAGCTCAGATTTTTGATGTCAAGATCCTCTTTTAAAGAGCTCAGGTACTCTCCAAGCCTCTCTGAAAAGAGAAGACATTCTTCAATATTAATAACCTTCCACCACTTCCCTCTCTCCCTAAATCCAATTTTCCCCTTATGGACTGTTAAATCCACCTTGTTCCTATAAAAATAAACTTTTGGGGAAGGTACAATTTCCTCAACCTCCCTTCCAAACAAACTTTCGATATATCTCCCCTTCCTTTCAAGCTCCTCCCTGTACTCCAAGTCTTGATATCTACACCCTCCGCACCTTCCAAAGTGCTTGCACATCAGCATTCTTCCCATTCATCATCCCTCAGTCCCACAGGGGCTCATCACAATACTATCTATAAAGAATCATCGTTTAAAAGAATTCTCAATGATATTCTCCACTTAGTGTGTTTCTAAGGTGTTAATAAGCTCGGATTACAATACTGTCCCCACTTTCACGATTACGGTAAGGATTTTAAGATACCTGCTGTTTCCAAAAGTGACCAAATATTTATAAATAACTGGTTCCAAATGGAAACACATGGAGAGGAGGGTGTTTGAGGAGGTTATAAGAAGGTGTGAGAGGATTGTTGAGCAAAAATTTACGAGGAATTTGAGGCCTTATTCACTAGAAATCTTCAAAGAGATTTCAAAAGGACAAAATCTTGTATATTTGATTCATGGGATAAGAGGTTCTGGAAAGACAACATTGTTGTCATATATTAGGAGGAATACAAGAAAAAGTATTTTCGTATCTGGGGATATTCTATCAAAATTTGGGGTAGATCTCTTAGAGTTTATGGAATATGCATACTCCCTGGATTACAGGGTATTTTTGATTGATGAAGTCCATTACATAGAAGGTTGGGAGAGAGATATGAAAATCTTTTACGATGAATTTGAGCCAAAGATTGTTGTGAGTGGCTCTTCTTCAGTGGTTATTCACTTCAAAAAAAGTGAGCTTTCAAGAAGAGTAAGAACTTTCCAGATGAAACCATTATCCTTCAGAGAGTACATATACTTGAAGGAGAAGGTTCCAATAAGAAAGGTAACTATCAAAGACTTGCTCGATTTGAACAAAAGGGAAAAACTTATGGAAAGAGTTATTCCCTATCTCCATCTCTTTGATGTGTACTTGTTCAAGGAAGCCCTTCCAGCTGTATTTTTCACTGGGAATCACGAGGCTTACTGGAACATTCTTGAAAAAATAGTTGAAAGTGACCTCTTAACGTTGAAAAAGATCTCTTATGAAGATATTACTGACATCTATAGGATGATAAGATTCTTAGCGACATCACCCCCAGGAGAGATCAGTTATACTTCCTTGTCATCGATTGTTGGGAGGAGTAAGAAGTATGTATCAGAGATAATCAAGTTGCTGGAGCTTTCGGGATTAATCTACATAGTAAGCCCTTATGGGAAAGGCCATAAGGGGGTAAGAGGGGAAGATAAGATACTGTTTCCACTCTCCTTTAGAGCTTACATTTCGAGGAACTTTGGGCAAGAACCCAACAGAGGTTCCTTAAGGGAGGATTTCTTTGTACAGCACGTGGGAAAGTGTAATTACTTGAAGGAAAGAGGAAGGAAATCTCCAGATTACATATACAATGACATAGTATTTGAGGTTGGTGGACCTTCAAAGAAAAAACACCAAATAGCTGGGAGGAAGAGAGCGTATCTTGTAAAAGAATCTGTTGTTGTGAGTGAGGTTGAGATCCCAATATATCTATTTGGTTTGCTCTACTAACTTGTTTCCAAAAGTGACCAAATATTTATAAATAACTGGTTCCAAATGGAAACAAATATTCTAAGGAAATTCTCTATGAAACCTCTCAAGAAGGGGGTTGGTTTTGGATTGGTAGTTGGCCTCCATTCAGGTTTCAAGTCGGAGGCTGTCGCGATAGGAGCATAATTACAATAG
>CAZUOK010000081.1:0-2563 GCA_964622145.1 Candidatus Woesearchaeota archaeon
AATTTTTCCTCTCTTCTCAGTCCTGACAGCAAAAGCACAATTCTTTAGCCTTATCCTTTTTACGGTTTCCTTTATTTCCTCTATATCTGAATTGCAGACAAAGTTCACTTCAAAATACCTTGTTATTTCAGGAATATCTTCCACCTCCCCCTCATATAGAAAAGCCCCTTCAGACTTCCTCAGTATTTTCCCCCTTTCCTTCAAGAAGTTCTCCAGGAACTTTGAAAGCTCTCTTGGACATTTCACCACGTACACAGCCATTCCTTGACCTAATCATTTTTAAATAATTATCTCCTCTTTTGGGTCATGAAGAAAGTGGCTTTTTATATTGCTGTCCTCTGTATTCTTCTCTTCTCACATAACATAATTTCAAAGAAGATTGTGGTTAGATTCTACAAGGGTTACAATGAGATAATGAAATACATCAACATTGCAATATTTTTCTTCCTTGGAATGAAAATAGTAAAAGAGGTTTCAAAGCATGTCTACAAGATATTCAAAAAGACTTCTGATGAAAACACAGCAAAACTTATGAAATCTTTAACAGAAATAATTGGAATAGTCATCCTTCTTAGTATTATTGCAAGCTTCCTAAACATTAGTGCGGCAGCCTCCCTGACCCTAGGATCCTTTGCTGGGATGGTTATAGGGTTCGCATCCCAAACCGTTCTTAAGAACGCTGTTGGGGGGATAATAATAGCCATTATAAGACCGGTAAATATTGGAGAAAGAATAGGATTGTACGATCCAATGAAAAAGGAAAAGGTTTTTGGTGTTGTTAGAGAAATAAAGTTGATGTATATTGTACTAGAAAGTGAGGAGGGGGAAATACTCATACCATCCGCCCACCTGTTGGAGGGAGCAATATGGAAGAAGAAAGAGTAAACTTCAAAGAATTGGGTCTGAAGGTTGGTTTTGAGATACACCAGCAATTAGATACAAGAACAAAACTCTTTTGCAGATGTCCTGCAAGACTTTCCAAGAATAAGGAGCCGGATATTGTAATAAAGAGAGTTTTTAGGGCTGTAAAGGGAGAAATGGAGGAGAAGGATATAGCAGCAGAGTTTGAGGAAGAAAAGAGGAGAGAAGTTGAGTATTGGATCTGGAGGGATCTGGACTGTCTTGTGGATATAGACGAGGAACCCCCTCACGAAATAAATGAGGAAGCACTGAAGGAATGTCTGAAAATAGCCAAGTTCTTCAACTGTTATATTCCGGAAGAGTTGCAAGTGATGAGAAAGACAATTGTGGATGGTTCTTTACCCTCTGGATTTCAAAGGACATTGCTTGTAGGATTGAATGGTTTTGTTGAGTTTAAGGGAAAGAAAATTGGGATTGGGAGTATATGTTTGGAGGAGGATTCTGGAAGGATAATAAAAGAAAATACATTCGCATTGGACAGACTGGGAATCCCCTTGGTTGAGGTCAGGACGGATCCTGATATAGATGATCCTGAGGAGGCAAAGGAATTTGCGGAATACCTTGGAATGATACTTAGGAGTTTCAAAGTAAAAAGAGGGCTTGGGACAATAAGACAGGATGTAAACGTCTCGATAAGAGGGGGAAATAGAGTTGAAATAAAGGGAGTTCAGGATTTGGAAATGATTCCAAAGATAATAAGGATGGAGGTCTTAAGACAATTGAATCTCCTGAAAGTTAGGGAGATGTTGAAGGAAAGGGGTGTTAAAGAGGAAGATATAGAAAAAGAGGAAGTGAAGGATGTTACTGAAGTCTTTGAAAGTACGGAATCCAGGATGGTTAGGAAGATCCTCGAAAAAGGAGGAAGAGCTTTTGGATTGAGAGCCCCAGGATTTTCAGGAATACTTGGACTAGAAATACAGCCAAACAGGAGGGTTGGGACAGAGTTGTCAGACATTGCAAAGACGTTTGGTCTTGGAGGAATAATCCACTCTGATGAGCTCCCAAAGTATGGAATATGTGAGGAAGAGGTAGATAAAGTAAGAAAAGTTTTGAGTTGTGGAGAAAGAGATGGCTTTATATTAATATTTGGGGAGAAGGAAAGATGTCTCAGGGCTATGAGATTTATAAAAGAGAGATTGAAGCAGTTTCTGTTTGGAGTCCCAAAAGAGGTTAGGAAGGTAAATCCAGATGGTACAACAAGCTTCCTAAGACCACTACCAGGATCTGCAAGGATGTATCCGGAAACAGACCTGTTACCCATAAAGACTGAGAAGTATCTAAAGGAAATCGAGGGGGAGAGGGTTGAGTTGATATTTGAGAAGATAGAAAGATTAAGCAAAGAGCTATCTCTTAGAAGGGAAGTTCTCAAGAAGATATTTAGGATTGGGCTTGAAAATGTCCTTCTATATGGGAGGGAACTTGGTGTCAAGCCAACAATCCTCTCAAATCTTTTGTTAGGATTGAAGACAAATGTTAGGAAAGATTTTGGAGAGGAAGTTGAGCTTGAGGAGGATGTATTAAAGAAGTGTGTTGAACTGTTAGCAAGTGGGAAGATAACAAAGGATTGCTTCCACAAGGTTTACTATAAGATGTACAAGGGGGAAAGTGAGGAAAAGGTCTTGAAGGAGTATGGTAAGATAAG
>CAZUOK010000082.1:0-2500 GCA_964622145.1 Candidatus Woesearchaeota archaeon
TCCCTGAACAGTTCTGACAGGTAGGGATAAAGTGTTGGTTCTCCTGCTAAGGAAACAGCAAAGTGCTTTGGATTCCAGGCTTCTTCAAATACCTCTCTTTTGACCTTCGGATTTCCTCCAAAACCAGAAATTAGTTCTCTCTGAGCCTTTATGGATCCCTCAACAATGAATTCGGGATCATCCCACTTTATTTTGTTCAGATGTTTTGGGTTGTACAGTTCATTTGCCCTCCAGCAAAACAGACATCTTAGATTACAAATGTGAACAGCTGGAGTCATTTGGACACATCTGTGTGTCTCAATTCCATAGAATTTCTTCTTATAACAAATATCTTCTCCCCTTATTGCTTTCTTTGTCCAGTGGCAGAGTTTCACAGCTGAATGATTCCCAACAATCCTATATCCTTGATTCTCTAATACCCTTCTCACATCCTTCGGAATCATAACTCTTTCTCTTATCTCTGGATTAATAAACTTTTGTTGAGGATTCCCTATTTTCCTCCCAATAATTTTCTCAGTCCAAGCTTTTGCTTTGCTAGCTTTTTGGAAAGCTTTTTCAATGAATTATCTCTTATCTCTTTTGAGTAAAGCAATTCTAAGTATCCTTCTACAGACCTCACCCAGACCAAGAGATTCCTTGTTATCCTCCCAGCATTTCCCAAAAGGGTGATATAGGCTTCTCTAAATCTTGAGATTATTTCCTTAGAATCTTTCAGGAGATTCATCCTAACGGGCAGAGCCTCCATATTCTTTATCTTTTTTAGCCTTTTCTTCTGGATCTCGTTTATATTGTCAAGGAGTTCTTTTATTATTTCAGGAATTTCTTTGTGTTTTTTCATTATTTCTTTTGACTTTTCTTCCATAGCCTCCTCAAATCCTCTTACTTTCTCTCTAAGGTCCTCCTTGCGAACCTTCTCTATAACATCACCAATTACGTACAGTGTTGCAGAGAATCTCCTTACAGATTTTACGGGATGTTCCATCTTCTCCATCCTCTCCGCAATCTTGTCTTCACTTTCTTCTTCTCAAATTTCTTTAGAACCTTTTCAACTTCCTCTATTTTTCCTTCAATGCTTTCGAATTCTTTAACTAACTCTTTAAATTTATTCCTACTTTCCTTTATCTTTTCGATAAAGAGATCTATCATCTTGTCCCTCCTAACCCACTCCAAGGTATCAGGATCCAGGTAGAGGTTTTCTAAAATAATCTTACTGATTTTATTCAGTTCTTTTGCTATTGGCTTTGCGATATAACCGGTTTTCTCAAACATCCTGACAATCTTCTTCGGGCCCTTCCCGAAGAGAATTGCCCTTTGCTATTTCCTACCTTTTGGTATCTTACCGAAAGAAATTGCCAAATCAATGGAGTCTTCAAACCTTATCCAGAGATCTATCATGTCATCGAGACGTTCGATGAAATTGGAGATCATGTCAGCAATCCTCCCGTAAAGGTAAAGTCCTTGGAGCAAGGTCTTTAGAAAACTAGTTATTTTTTCGGGAGTATCCTGAATATCCTTTAATAAAGAATCCAGTGAATCTAGAAGCCTCTTTTGTTCCTTTGTTATCTTTCCATCAACCTCTTTACCTACTTTTTCTTTTAGGTTCGAAAGAGATTCTGAAATCTCATTAAATGCTTCCTTAATGCCCTTTTCAATGTGAGAGAATTCCTCCTCCAAGACCACAACCTTAAAAATAGAGGTTGCTGATTAAAAAGGTTATGAAAATACTTGTGAACAAAGAAAAGAAGTATATATGGAGGGGAGGAGACCTAAACACTGAAGATGGCTTGATAAAAGGGGAAGATATCTTAAAAGGATCTGCTAAATCTAGTAAAGGAGTGGAATTTTCTGTCCTAGATCCGAGATTTATGGACTTCTTTGAAATATTAAAGAGGGGGCCCCAGGTCATCCTCCCGAAGGATGCTGCTATTATGATAATATATGCTGGGGTTGAGGAGGGGGAGAGGGTTGTTGAGATTGGAACTGGGTCTGGTTGGTTGACGATATTTCTTGCTAAGGCTGTTGGGGAGAGGGGGAAGGTTATAACTTACGAAATAAGAAAGGAATTTATTGAGATTGCAAGGAAAAACCTTGAAACCTTGGGCTTCTTGGATAGGGTTGAAATTAGGAATGAGGATCCTTTTGAGGTTGGGATTCCCGAATGTGATCACTTGTTTGTTGACGTAAAGGAATGTTGGAGGGCCCTGGAGTTAAGGGATAAAGTTAGGAGGGGAGGTTTTATTGTGTTCTACTGTCCTCAGATTACCCAGGTTCTTGAGATATATAAAAGACTGACAGACGATCTTAGATTGGAAAGGGTTGTTGAGATAATTGAAAGGGAGTGGGTAATAAGGGATAAGGTCTGCAGGCCAAAACATTGGCTGGATCACACAGGTTTTCTTGTGTTTTTGAGGAGGATTTGATAGATAATAAGGTCCTTTGATCTCAAAAGGATATCCTGCTATCAAGCCCTTAAAATCTAGGGGCCACCATCCCCCAAAAC
>CAZUOK010000083.1:0-2499 GCA_964622145.1 Candidatus Woesearchaeota archaeon
GATAATATATTATGGCCCTTACTATTCCTTCTGGATCCACAACAAAGACCGCTCTTACTGTGTTTGTTCCCTTCTTTGGAGAAATCATTCCTAACTTCTCTGCCAGTTCTCCCCTGTCATCCGCTATTACGGGGAATTCTATTTTTAAACCTAGATTCTTCTCTATCCACTCCAGCCACTTTAGATGAGAAAAAACTTGATCTATGGAAAGTCCTATGAGCTCACAGTTAAGCTTTTTGAATTCATCATACCTCATTTGAAATGCATAAAATTCTGTTGTACAAACTGGTGTAAAGTCTGCTGGATGGCTGAACAAGACAAACCATTTTCCTTTAAAAGCTTCTGGAAGTTTTATCTTTCCTTTTGTTGTATTCACCTCGACTTCTGGAAATCTTTCCCCTATGAGGGGAAATCCTTCCCATTCCATGTCCACAGAAAGTTCGTAAACCTTTATATATCTTTTCGAATACTCAAAAGTTGTGGTACGAAAATCGGAAAGAGATGAGCGGATGATAAGGATCCTGTTGGAGGATGCGAGGACACCCTTCACAGAAATAGCCAGGAGGATTGGTGTTTCCGAGGCTGCTATAAGGAAGAGGGTGAAAGAACTTTTAAAGAAAGATATAATAAGAAAGTTTACCGTTGAGGTGGACTGGAAGAAATTGGGATACAATTACCATGTCATTGTTGGTTTGGATACAAAACCAGAAAGTTTGCTGAAAGTTCTTGATGACTTAAAGAAAGAAGAGAAGATAATAAGGATTATGACCTGCTCAGGAGATCATATGATAATATTTGAGGCAATATTTAAAGACAGGAAAGAATTTGAGGATTTTATCAGAGGGCTTGAGGGGAGGGAGGACGTCAAAAGGGTATGTCCTGCAATAGTCGTGGAGGAATTTTTTAAGTAGTTATAGAATTCTTCTGAGAAATATTTATAATATGAACTTCACTCTAAAAATATGCGCGAGGTTCTGGATACTTTGAGGAAAAGGGGAGCTGTGATAGTCTGTCATAGAGATGGGGATGGAATAGGTAGTGCTGGGATACTCCTTTGTAAGCTGGCAAGTATGGATAAAAATCCAAAGGAAAAACTCTTGGATTACTTTGAGGGAGAATTTATAAAGATATATTCAACGCCATGGGGTTGTTTTCCACCCCCAGGGAAGGAGGAAGAATTCTACAGGGATATAGAGAGCTCTAGGAACGTTATAATCCTTGACCAAATGCCATTCAATGAAAAACTCATAGAGATTTTGGAGGGAAAAGATGTTCTAATAATAGACCACCACGGAAACAACTATCCTGAGAATGTTAGGGAAGAAATTCTCAGAAGATTCAAAGTGATAAATCCTGCAATATTTGGGGAGCCAAGTCAACTGAGAAATGCATCAACATCGATGATAGTAAGGAGTTCTGTTAAGGTTAGCGAAGAGTTGGAGATGCTGTCAGATTTTTTGATGTTGCTTGGAGCTTACTGTGATTGGACAACAGATCACAGGATGGTTGTAGAGGTGTTTAGAAAATATAGCTTATTTGAGGAATTCAGGAGAAACAACATATTCAGAGATTTAAACTCCTTGATAAGCAAGATGGTATACCTTTCAAGAGTCCTTCACATACAACCAGAAGTAATACTGAAAGTACTGTTCACTCTTTACAACAACAACGACCTTTCAACCTCAAATCTTGAAAAGATCCTTTCGAATGAATGTGGTGAGGTGGAGGCTGGTAGGATACTAAACGGTGTCCACAACACTTGGGGAGAGTATTCTAAGAAGATTAGGGAAAGAATGCTTGATTTATCAAAACTTTCCGTGATATTTGTAAGGGAAAATCTTGGAGTAATTTTCTACGCAAAAGATCTAACGAGATCTTTGGAAGACCTAACAATGATAGAGGATCTTTCAAGATACTATGCAAACTACATCATGTACAAGGTAAGGGAAAACATGAGGTGGTTGAGATATAGGAAGCCAGCGTTTAAGTATGCTGTGGGTGTTGTTGCAGCTGTTTACAATGGAAAGGACTTACAAATAACAGGAAGGTCTTATAATATCGATGCGTACAATGTTGGGGAGCATATGGCAAATGTTGCCAGGATGGTATCCGAAAAATATCTAAAGGAAAGGGCGGTTGTCACCGGTGGAGGGCATCCAGGAGCTGGGGGGATGAAGGCTTATGACATTGGGGGCAAGGCAATAGAAGAGCTTATAACTCCGGAGAATCACTTAAGGATAAGTACTCTTGAAGATATCATTAGAAAAGGATATAGGATTGAGAGATACAGGGAGATTGAGATACAAAGGAAAAGTTCCAGAAGATTTCCTTTGCTGTTTAAGATATAAAAAGAAAAATCTATGCCCCCGCGGGGATTTGAACCCCGGACCTGCCGGTCCGAAGCCGGCCGCTCTTCCTGGCTGAGCTACGGGGGCTGTTAAATGATGGATGAGGAGGTTCTATTATAAAGTTCAACCCAAATCATTTACTACTTAGTGG
>CAZUOK010000084.1:0-2432 GCA_964622145.1 Candidatus Woesearchaeota archaeon
ACATGGGGCGGGAGGGTTATTTCATCTTGTTGACATCTGATTTCTGCATCATAACCCCTTCTCCTTAATCATGTCCCTTAGGATACCGGGTGTCAATATCTCAACCTTATCTGACCTTACATCCGCCTCGTCAGGTACTATTAAAAACTTCTTTGCTTTTATCTTACCCAATTTTCTCTCTACTTTCTCAACCTCCTCCCTTTTCACATTCTCCTTCCACTTGACCTCTGCAACAACTTCAAGCCTTTTGAATCTTGTCAGCGCAATATCTATCTCCGGATCAAAGATCTTCACAGGAATCAGACCGAGGGCCTCCGATAGTAGTCTTTCAAAAAACTGTTCCACATAAATGCCAACCTTGTTTCTCCAAGCTTCCAGAACTATGTTATCTTCAAGATCTACATCCAGGAAAGAGTATTTAGCATCCAAATAGTATACAAAATCCATCAAAGGAGAACACAACCTATAAAAGCTCCTTTTTTCTTTTTTGAATACTCTAACCTTTTCTATGAGCCCTATGTCAAGCATGGTTCTGATGTAGGGTGTTATAAGGCCCGTCTCAGGTTTTGGGATATATCCTTGAGAGTAGAGGTAGTTTGCAATCTCACTTATTGTGTTCTTCCCATTAGAAATTGCTCTCAATATTTCTTTTATTCTCTCGATTCTTCCAACATCCTCTTCTTCCAATATCTCCCCTACTAGGGACTGCACAAAGATTTTCGAGCCCTTTATTGATTCCAGGATATTTTTGCCTATCTGTGTCGGCTCCTGCCATATTATTGCCCTTTCTATGTCCTCCTTTTTCGTTCCAACTTGCAAGATAAGATCTACGGGAGATATCAAACCAACACGGAACTCCGGGAACAAGCCCATTATTGGAGAGTATATCTCTCTTTTTCTGAAGAAGTGGAGAGTTGATGTTATTAAAATGGTATTCTCTGGAAAAATATGCCCCTGTAAAACTGCAAAAAAGTCTTCTCTTGCCCTGTGGAATTCATCAACAATTATTCTCTCGCTTTTTGAAGCATACCTAATGAATGTCCTTGTATCGAATTCCGTTCCATCTTCAGATAGAAATTTTCCCCCTCTCTTTACAATGAAGTAATCCCAGTCTTTCTTTTTCAACTTTGTATAAAATGTCTTTCCAGTCTTTCTCCTACCGTATAGAAGGACCCTGTCCTTCTTCAGGACCTCCTCCAGTTCCCTCCTTTTGATAATCATATTATGATAACTGTATTATCAAATTTTATAAATTTTTTGATAATCCTGTTATGATAATATCATTACTAAAAGCGGTCAAGGGTTAATAGGTCCTCAGGCCTCAAGCAAACGTCAAAATCCCCCAAAGTACGCAAGAGCACTTTCCCTCATCAATCCTTCCAAAGGTGTTGTCCTGTTTTACGTTCTCTGGTACATGTTCTGGTTTGTCTTTCCCCTTCATCGATAGTTGTAACGGTCTACCTCGGAGTAAAAGTGATGTCTGGAAGGAGTTTTATGAAAAGAGGAGGAAATTTATGAGGCTGGTCTCCGGGATCCTCATGATAGTCCTAGGGATAACAATGATAACAGGGACATTTGGGAGGTTGATAGCATAATATTTGGAAACACCCTGTTTTTTGAAGGGTGTACAATAAGGTACTTTTTGAAGGAGATTGGGGAAAACTACAGGAAGATTTTGAAAAGGATTGGTGTAGATTTTATTGAAATAGATGATATATGCTGTGGATTCCCCTTCTAAGTGCAGGAGCGCTCGAAAATTTTGAGAAGCAAAAAGAAAGGATTAAGGAATTGTTGAAAGAATACTGGGTAAAGAAGGTCATATCTCCCTGTCCAGCCTGTGTCTGTTAAAAAAGAGGTTAAAAGGTTGAAACAAAGAATTTATCTCCATTACCCATGTCATTTGATAAGATACCTCGATCTTGGAGGAGAATTCCTGGAATTATCAAAGAGATTGTTTGAGGAAGTCATAGACCCAAAGGAAAAGAAGTGTTGTGGTGAGGGAGGAGGTCTTAGGACAAACTTCCCAGAGGTTTCGAAGGAAATAGCTAAAAGAAGAGTAATGGAAGCAAAAGAGGAAGGGGCGGATTGTATATTGACTTGTTGCCCTTTGTGCTATGTACAATTAAAGGAAGTTGGAGAAATAAAGGTAATTGAGCTTAGCGAGATCCTCCAAAAGGTTTTGTAACTTTTTAATAGAGCTTTCGTTTACTTTCAGGAACAACCTTTAAGAAGTGTTCTTCCTCTTATCATACAAGAGCCCCCGTAGCTCAGCCTGGAAGAGCGTCGGGTTGCGGACCCGAAGGTCCGGGGTTCGAATCCCCGCGGGGGCAGACCAAAAAATTTCAAGTGCCCACCATCGGTCTAATAAAAAGTGCTCCAGAGGAGATTGGTAGAATAAATAGAGAGATGGATTATATACCCCAACACTACTG
>CAZUOK010000085.1:0-2263 GCA_964622145.1 Candidatus Woesearchaeota archaeon
TCTCTATCCTGGTGTTCCTGAGATCTCTAAACAACCTTTTCTCAAGTTCCCTTATTTCCCTCTTTCTTTCAGACATCTCCACAATATAAGTCCCCCAAAATCCTGACACAGCCATTGCAAAAGATCCTCCTATAACCGCCCACAAAAGGGATTCTGGACTTCCAGATCCTGATAAATAGACGGCTAAAAGTATTCCGAATGTAGTGAGTACCCCATCAAACCCGTTCACAACGAAGTATCTCCTAAGTATCCCCTCTCTATCAACCTCCAAAAGCTCTCTCAGAATCCTCACTTCTCGTACACCACCCTATCTATAGACTGTATAGAAGCTCCAAATTCATCTATTATCTTTTCTAGGTCCTTAACTCTTATGTCCTTCCCCTTCACGGTGACCTTCAGCCTCTCAACCTCCATATCTATGGCAGTTACTGTTATTTCAACAGACTTAACACCTTTAGCCTTACACAATTCCTCAGAAAGCTCATATATACTTATTTTACTGGGTTTAGCAACGTCAAGATCTATCTCCGATAAACCCATACAGGCTCCGAATTTCTTACGGTATTTCTTGTTTTTAAACTTTTTCATAGAGTGGCATTTCCGTAGATGTCATAGCTCGCCCAGACATCTTTCCAGAATCTTTCCGGCACCTCTACGTTGAGATCTTTGTGAAGTCTCCTGACGTAGTCTGGGAAGTGTCTGAGAAGTATCACCTTTACACACCAGGGGATCACACTCTCGTATGATCTTTTGTCCGCTTCTTCAGCACTTATTGGGTTCCAGTACAGAATGAACTCTTTTTCCTCAATCCTGGGCCAAGGAACTTTCAATTGTTCTGTTGAAAATATGAATATAGTTTCCTTACACCTCCTCCCATCCTTGAAATACTCCTCTATCATCCCCTTTACCTCGTTGTATCCCGGTGCCGGAGATCTTAGGTCATCGATCGGATCGCCAAGCAAATCGTTCTTCTCTGAGTATTCATAGTAGAAACTTCGAAAGCTTTCCTTGGATCCGTAACCTCCGAAAAATATAGCTATAACATCTCCAAATACTCTTTTCGATGGCATTAGAAGATCTCTAAAAACATTGCACTCCCCAAAACTTGGGTGGAGATCCGGAAAAGTATCTCCATATATCGCTATCAAAACAGGTCTTCCTCCCCTTTTAATAACAGAAAAGAAGTTTTCTCTGTAAGAGGTCTTATTAAAGATCTCCTTAAACTCTTCAAGAGAGTCTTCGGTTATTTCCTTTGGGAATATTTTTAATTTGTAGGTTATCCCCATCACTCCACCACCAGGATAAATCTTATTCCATGCTTCTCAAATCTCCTTGCCAATCTATATATAAAGTCCCAGTCTTTGACTTCCTTTACTTTCAAAACAAACACTTCTATATTGTTTTCCTTCATGAACTTCAAAATTCTATAAAATCTCCCAAAATCCTCACCTACAAGATCTTCAAAAGATTCTTTACCGAATACCCCTTTTCTTTCAACCAGTACTTTACCGATATTTGTATCAAACAATCCATCAACTTCAATGTTGTATTCTTCGAACCTCCTCCCACCGGCCAACCAATCTTTTAACGATATCTCAACCCTATCCCCTGAAGACACCTCAATACCCTTAAATCCCCCTCTCCTAAACTCTTCCACAGATGCTAGAAAATCATTCCATGAGCTATCGGACTTTATTGTCTCCTCAAAGACTTTTCTCCACCCTTCTTTATCAATCTTTTTTACAATCTTTAAAAGAACATCCCTGTCTCCAGTTCTCAGCAAACTTTTGATCTTATCCGGATATCTATTGTAGTAGTAAGTGAGTCTTCCTAAGATATCTGGATCCTCCTTTACCAACTCCCTTACAACAATCTTTGCCTCCTCTGGCAAGCTCTCCAACAAATCAAGTATCCCGTACCTTTTTACCGTCTTTAAAACATCCTTATTCTTCATTGCATCGTAGACAGTATCAAGACCAAACTCTTTCACAAGGACACTTGCGGTATCCTCTCCAAGAAGACTTGCTATCCTCTTGTACTTTCCTATCTTGACAATCTCATCAACAGAAGATATAAATGCCAAGATATCTAGTAGAGCATACCCGGTCTCCTTCTCAGCGAGGTACTTATCCCTAGATCTCCAAATCCTATACAATCTCCACAGGATGGATGCGGATGTGGTTGTTAAGCAAGGATACAACAAGGCCCCTGCCACACCTCCTGTTAAAATAGACGTTATTGCTGCAACCCCACATGTTATGCC
>CAZUOK010000086.1:0-2163 GCA_964622145.1 Candidatus Woesearchaeota archaeon
AAGGTAGCCGTACGGGAACGTGCGGCTGGATCACCTCCTTGACCTCTCCGGGGCTGCCCAGGCACCAAGTCTTTCTTTAAATTACAGTCCTTTGTTATATTACCCTAACAAACACACTCCCGATGAAGTACACGAGTGAAGATATCAGGAGATCCCTACTAACAAGCAACCTCTTCCTTGGCCCTTCTCCGTAATTCAAATGGTGGGCGAAGTCCAACATTACATACCCAGACAAAAGCACGTAGGAGTACATTAGAAGATCTATCAGCATAACATCTTTCTCAGAGATCTCTATCCCGATGAAGGGAGCTTCTTCAAAGTAAGGGTAGAATTCTCTCACTTCTTTGTAGCTTTCAGCTATCATGACTGAAGCCTTTATTATTATTGATGAGACAAGGGGTAATATAAAGATGGCAGTGTATTTCATCATTGCGGAGATATTTTGAGTTCTCCTTATCAATTCCTCCCTGTATTCATTTAAGCTTTCCATTATCTCGCAGAAGGTCTTAGAGAAGGATATTAACTTTTCCCTACTTTTTTCCCTCATCTCTTCGACCTTCCTCAGGAACCACTTCAGCAGGGAAGACTTCGGTTTAGATATACCTTCTTCCTCAAGTATTCTCTTTATAGATACCTCAACGCTGAGACCCATTTCAAGACTGTTCATCAAACTCCTAGCCAATCTGGGTAGTTTTTTGATTTCTCCCTCTATCTCCTCTTCTACTTTCAGATATCTCCTTTCAGATCCAAATACTGTTAGGAAGTATGCAATGGAGAATGATAATGGAATTAAATTTAGCCCTATCAATTTGAGAAAACGAACTTTTATATCAAATCCTAAGAACAGAAACAAATTTAGAATACTTGGCGATGAAAGACAGATGATAAGTGGGAAGAACCAGGAAGGGATCCTGAATTTTCCCCCAACACTCTCCTTTATCCCTCTAAGTTCATACTTCAAGGAAGAGGTTATGACGAAGTTTATGAGAAAGCTTGTGATAAGAATGAGAACTGGAATTAAGTACTTGCTTGTTCCCTTTAGGAAGAAGGATAGGACGGGGAAGGAGGATAGAATTACAATGGGAAGGAGAGTTCCAAATGTATATATTAAAAGGATCTTTAGGTAAGCCCTTCCCAAAGACCTAATCTTTCTTTCTCTAAATCTCCTTAAAAATTCCTTGAACCCTTCCTCAACTATCCTCTTTGAAGAAAGCTTTAGGCTTGAGTTTACGTATTTAAAGAACTCCCTTATATCCTCAAATTTTCTTGGAAAATCCACCTCTTCTTTCCCAGAAATGAACCTATATTTGCAGATTTCCCTAAGTTCTCTTATAATTCTATTTCCTCCAAAGGACTCCACAACTTCCTTTGAACTCCTTTCAAAGTTCTTTGTAATGATGTAGGATGTTGTGAAGATGGAGAGTGCATATGGAATTTCCTCCATATCCTTTAATAACCTCCTTTTGTAAAGAACTTTTGGGATCTCTGGTATTACAACAGAAATCAAGGCTATTGGAATCTCAAGTAGAATTAAAAGAGGGTTTAGGAAGGATAACAATAAAATAAAAGGGAGAGAAAGCACCACTATTGAAGGCCCAAGCGATGCGATGTATTCAGGATCCAGTCCCAGCTCTTTACAAGAGATCTCAAGTTCCTTTGAATAATTTCTTACCTTAACAATTGTTGGTATCCTCATATTACATCCCAAACAAGAGGTACAATCTCCATATCAAATACAATCCTATCAAGGTCTCAGCGGTAAGGAAAAGCTCCCTATTGATCTTTTTCCTCAAGATTGTTAACAGGGTTTTAATGAATCCAATTATCACCAGGTCTATCATAGGAACACCGAAATAATAATCAGTGCTATTCCAAACGCTTTTAGTATATTTAATACCTTCCTGCCAACCCGACCAACTTCCACCTTCCTGCTGTAATTATAGGAGGATACCAGAATCCCCATGCCCACAAGGGAGAGTATTTCCTCCATATAAAGTCCTGGACAAACCCTTTTATATAGAGCTTTCGATGAAGATGATGTCATGGACTGGAAAAGAGAACTGCTTGTGAAGACTGAGAAGGGTGTGTTTCCATTCTTTGTCCCATATGACTCAGACTTTTCTCCTCCAGAAGGGGAGGTAATTGAAGAATATAAGATTGGGG
>CAZUOK010000087.1:0-2137 GCA_964622145.1 Candidatus Woesearchaeota archaeon
TTATAGTACTTATGCCCTCTTTCAGGATATCCTGGAGGCCTTTTGGAATCTTCACAGATGTTGTTATCATAGTTACTCAGTAGATAATAAACCTATAAAATTTTTTCTAAAGATTGTAAGGTTTTTTTAAAAAATAAGAAGAAATCGTCTCAAAGGTATGATACGTACAGTACATTGTTCTCTATTTTTAGCTCGATTTTTTCATTGTCATTCCCTATCAGGGCTTCCAATCTTATGATCCCCTGTTTTGTCTCATCCTTTTTGAATTCTTTTACGTATTCTTTATCTACGTATAACTTCACCCATCTGAGCCTCTCCTGGTAAGGCACTAAGGTTATTCCAAAAATTTTGCCAGACTTTCCAAGTATTTCTATATCTACTGTAGGTCTTTGGTCATAGTAACTCCTCATCACTAAGGTATAGGGTTCCTTGGAATGTACTTTGGTTATTGAATGCCCTGGTCCTTAAGAGGATTCTTGTATGACTTTTGCAATCTTTTCGCTAACATCTATGACAGATACTGGGGAGTCTACAGTATTTGTTGAGTACAGTGTACCTCCTGCTTTAGAAACTCTTTTTGGAGCCTCTTCTGAAAGGCAGTGCACAACAAAGCAGTAAACGTTTACAGCTCCTTGTCTTCTGAGGTACTCACAACACTTTGCGATTGTGTTTCCGGTAGATGCTATGTCATCAACAATAGCGAGATTTTCTGATATCTTCCCTTTTTCTAGCTTAAGATAGACCGTTTTTTCGTCTACTCTTATCTTTTTGAACTCTATGAGATTTTTACCTAATATTTTTGCAACCTCCCCTGAAATAATCCACTTTGATTCGTCATCTGGTGCAACAACATCCATTTCTCCGAAATTTTTTCTTATAAATTCTGCTATTTCCTCTCCAGCACTCAGGACCTTTGTTTCTATCTCAAAAACCTCTCTTAGATCCCTTATTCTATGGAGATGAGGATTTACCGTTATCACAGAATCCGCAAACTTCTCAATTATTCTTGGAAAGATTCTTGCTGAAACGATTTCCCCAGAAGTAAATTCTTTATCTTGTCTCATATATGGAAGGTAGGGCAGAACAAGGTTTATTTCCTTGACATTTCTTCTCCTTAATTCTTCACAGACAAACAGAAGCTCTAAAATAGAATCGGATCCCTTTAATTCTTGGAAAATATAAACAGAATTCTCAAAATGAACCTTAGGTATCTTTATTAGGATCTCACCATCCGGAAACATTTTTCTTTGAACTTCCAGTACATCTACTCCCAGCTTCCTTCCAACAACCTTTCCAAGGGATCCTCTAATTACAACAATCATAAACTATTTTAATAGCATGGATATTAAAAGCCTTTATGTTTGAGGATATAAGGAAAAATCCCAAGCTGCTTGCAAGGTATATAGATCTTACAAATGTGAAGCCAGTAAGCACTGGGAAGGATATAGAGGTCTTGTGTGAGAATGCTAGGAAATATAACTTCTTTTCGGTTTGTGTGCTGCCCTATTATGTGAAGTTGGCGAGAAACCTTCTCGAAGAAACAGATGTTAGGGTAATAACAGTAGTAGGCTTCCCCTATGGCTGTCAGTGCACGGAGGCAAAGGTGAGGGAGGTGGAGGAAGTTATTGATTTCGTGGATGAAGTAGACATGGTGATGAATGTTGCGGCGTTTAAGAATGGGGATTATGAATATGTTTTGAGTGATATAAACGAAGTTTGTGAGGCTGCTGGAAAACCTGTAAAGGTTATAATTGAAACTCCTGCCCTGACAGAGGATGAGATAAGGAAAGCTTCTGAAATAGTTTTGAAGTCTAAGGCCGAATTCGTGAAAACAGCTGTTGGATGGGGAGGAGCAACAAAGGTTGAGCATGTAAAGATTATAAAGGAAGTTGTTGGGGATAAGAAGAAGATAAAGGCTTCTGGAGGGATAAGAGATTTTGAAACGGCTCTAAGAATGCTTGAGGCAGGTGCTTGCAGGCTAGGATGCTCAAAGGGTGTTGAGATAATAGAGGATGGGATTGCTAAGCTGGATTGGTTTGAGTAATTCTTTCATTTAAAAATAAATAAATGTTGAAAATCAAAATTTGAAGGAGATCTTCCTGAAGGGATTTTTGGAATATACTGGGGAGTTGATAAG
>CAZUOK010000088.1:0-2122 GCA_964622145.1 Candidatus Woesearchaeota archaeon
CTTTTACCCTCTCGATCATCCCACCTCCCTCAAAAGTTCCTTCAGGAACCTCTCAAAGTTTTCCTTCCCAACAGTCCCACCAACAGCCCCCCTATGCCCTCCCCAAGTTATACTTACCCTCTCTTCAATCCTCCTCATCACATCTACGAGATCTACATATGGGCTCCTCAATGAAATTTTTACCTTATCATTCTTCTCCTTCACAAAGAGATACACCTTCTTCTTAAACCTGGAGGTTATATATGGTATTGTGAGTCTGTACAACTTCTTCTCATCCCTAACCTTGACAAAGATTACATCTCCAAAATCCCTCACTTCCTCAATGATCTCAATCGCCTTCCTGTTATACTCAAGGACCTTTCCAGCTATTTCAAATATTTCCTTTCCCTTGCTCTCAAATACCTCTAGCCCAACATCCAAAACCTCTTTCATTATCTCAATAACCCTCCCATCGAGCTCATCCTCACAAAGGGAGATGTTTGGGATCTCACAAAGTATCCTCACAAATGGATTTAAAAACTCCCTGTAGTAAAACCTTGTGTAATCCTCCTTCGAAACAACCTTCCTTATGATATCTAAGCTCTCCCCAAGTGCCCCGTCTTGGTATGCGGAAACAAAGTACATGACAGGATCAGACTTCCAGAAGAAATTGTAAGATAGGCAGAGATAAAATGCGTTTGACCTTGCCTTCTTGAAGAAATCTCTGAAGTTCAGGTAAAACAGATACCAGGGCTCCTCTTTCTCTATGTGATGATCTATGACTATTACATTGGGAATCTTTTCTCCCCTTGGGGAACAATCCAGAAATATTAGAGGTCCCTTAATTCTCTTGCTGGAATTTTTCCTGGGGAGAATCTTGTGCTTTATTCCGAGGTTTTCCAGGAGTTTTGAAAATATTGCAGCGGATACAAGACCGTCCCCATCTTTATGATAAAGAACTGTAACCCGATCAAATCCCTCAAGCAACTTAATCAATCTTCCAAACTTCCTCTTCAATCTCCAAAGCAATATCATCAGGATACCAAAAAGATTTTATATTTTAAAATTTCCTCCCGAGAATCATGAGAGAGTTTCTGAAGAAGATACTTCCAGGGATACTGATCCTAGCCTTCCTGAGCTATCTGTATTATTTCAAGATAGCCCCCCCACCAAAAGATCTTAAAGAAAGGTATATGATATCCTACTGCAGATACCTCTGCAAGAAGGCCATTATTGAGGGGAAGGTTGGAAAGGGGGTTGTGCTATCCGAGATTTACAAAGAGGTCCAGGTCCCTGTGGGAATAGGGGATGGCCTGAAGAACAAGACCCTGTCATGGGATTGGGACTACGCGTGTTGTGTTGGGGACTGTGATTATGAAAAAAAGATAATATTGGATGAAAACTGTACATTTATAAAGATGGTGGGCTAGATAAACCTTCTGTTAAGTCTTTCTAAGATTTCTTCAAGAATTGCTGACAGTAAGGAGAAAGCTCTGGAATACTATTGAATTTTATTGAGAGGAGGTCTAATACCAAAGTCCCTGGACACAATCGAAAAGATAAGAAACAAAGGATAAGAGAAGTCAATTTTCTAATTCATAGACTCGAGTATCTTCTTCCAACCTCCTACCAATTTATCCTTGAATACCAATCAAGAATTCCAACAAACCCATCTTTTCCATCTTATGGATGGGATAGGATTATCAACAAAGCTCGCCAACAGCAGTTTCAATCTCCTTCCTAATCACAATATGCTTTACATCCCTTACTGAGTTCAAGATTTCTTTTCTCATTTAAAATTAAAGAAGTTGTGGGGTGGGCCAGAGAGCCGGTATCCTGTTTCTCAACCGGCTGTCGCACCCACCCCAGTAAGATTTTTGGGCTTAACTTTTTAAAACTTGGAGGGAAAACTTGGGTTGTTGATGAGGTTAATCCCAGCTGAAGAGTGATGAGGGAGAGCCGAACTGATATGAGGAGGAGAGATGTCGTCAAAATATTGAAAGGATTGGCAAACGGGAAGCCATCAGAAAGATATTACTTCTCCCTTATGAAGAAGACAATCCAGATAGAAATCCTAAGAGTTCAGATACCAAAGTATAGGAAAGATCTTTCGATAATAAACCTTTTAAGGAAATTTCTAAAG
>CAZUOK010000089.1:0-2121 GCA_964622145.1 Candidatus Woesearchaeota archaeon
ATTTATAAATATTTTTGCATTCATTATCGTTGTGCCGCGGTAGCTCAGCAGGTAGAGCGCGGGGCTGTTAACCCCGAGGTCCCCGGTTCGAGTCCGGGCCGCGGCGTCTGAATGCCAAAGAAACATACTTATCAGATATTCCAGCATATATCCAGATCTTCTTATTTCTAAGGATCGCCCGGTTGGAAATACAACATTTGAAACGTCCTCATACTTCTCATACCATTTCTTCGGTTTCCATATCTGTTCCTCGGATTTCCAAAGGAGTTTCTTCCCCCAACTATAAGGTCTGTGGAACATGACATACCTCCACTTCCTTGGAAGGAGAACACCGTTTTTTACATCCTTTGAAAAACCGGATATCTTTCCAATCTTCTTGTAAGTGAAAGGATCCTCAAATTTTTCAAAGCTTTCCCAGTGTAAGCCATATAGATTTCGTTCTCAACCTTATTCATCCTTGGATCCTCGCATCCCCATTTTTCTTCTCTCCTTGCAATAGTCATCCACAACCCTAACGTACAGGTAAATATTTCCTTTAAACTCAAGCCTTCATCAGATTTCACCATGCTATCAAGAATCACCTACAATCCAAGTTCTCCAGAGATTTCCTTTAGCGCTTCGAGGCTAATCCTAAGAAATTCATCCAAATCAATAACTCCTTCTATCATTTCAAGTATTTGGTCCCTTCTAACTCTCCTCGCAAAATCCTTCTGTTTAAACTTGTTCTTCAAAGTTTCCAGCCTAACTTCCTCCAATTTTTTGTTCGGCATGACAAGGGCTGTGGCAATTATGAGTCCTGACACCTGATCAGCAGCCAACAACATCTTTTCAACAAGCTTTTCAGGTCTTCTGTATCCATTAATGTCGTATGCATGAGTCTTTATGATTTCTATTATCTCATCCTCAACTTTCCCCTTTAATATTTCCTCAGCTTTTAGTCCATGCTCTTTTGGATTCTCCTTCGTCATCTCATAGTCTATATCATGTAATACTCCTATTCTCCACCACTTCTCTCCATCCTCTCCAAATCTCTCTGCAAGCTTCCTCATTATCGCCCCAACAGCTATACAATGCTTGACCAGTTTTTCGTTCTTCAAATATTCCTTTAGAAGATCTATTTCCCTCATAACATCGCAAGGAGTACCCAAGTGTTATAAAACCTTTCCCTTATATTCCACCCTATACCATCTCATTCCCAAATATCCAACAAAAGATCCTTTGACTTCAAATCCAGCCTTTTTAAAAAATTCTAATGACTTCTCAGATGCATAAGCGACAATCCTCTTTCTCCTATCGATTATATGCTTCAGTATTTCCTTTCCAATACCCTTCCTTCTGTATCCCTTTCTCACATGAATTTCATCTAAGAATATCTCATCATTTTCATAAAACAGTGCAAAACCCAAAATCTTTCCATCCTTTTCGTAGACAACAATCTCATATCTTTTTCCAAGACCTTCCTTTAGGTTTTTCACAGAAAGAAAAGGATAATTTCTTCCCCATATTCTCTCATCCAGCTTCTTTAGAGCATCTCTTGGAGCTCCAAAGAGCTCTTCATAGTTTTCCCAGTATATCTCTATAATTTCCTCAAGATCTTCCTCTCTAGCCTCCCTTAGACCCACAGTGAAGGAAAGACAAACTATATTAATAAGGTTTTCACACGTTTCATTATGTTTGCCTTTGGACACTACTTTTCAACGTACTTTTTGATAAAATGGTTTGGTTCAAAAGAGGAAAGAAGGATAATAATTTTGTTGTCCCTTGCAGGATTACTGCCAGATATTGATATAATCCTGCCTGTACCACACAGAGGCTTCTTCCACCATTTATACTTCTTTCTCCCGGAATTTTTGTTTTACAATGCAGTCCTTTACACTTTTTTTAGGAAGAGAAACCTTTACTTGCCATTCCTCATTCACCTCATGCATGTCTTCTCAGATTCTCTCTTCGGACCTGTGGAAGTATTACCATCAATAAGAATTGTCATTTTGGACCTTGTATCAGCCGAATGGGACTTTTTGTACGGGTCCTTCTTCCTCCTCCTCTCCTTCTTCTATGACCTAAAGTTTAAAAATTTGGAACACTGAATAAAAATTGCCCCCGGTAGCTCAGCGGTAGAGC
>CAZUOK010000090.1:0-2094 GCA_964622145.1 Candidatus Woesearchaeota archaeon
TAGATCCTGGAACAAGGGTGAGGTAGTCTACAGCTTTATCCAGAGTGTTTTTAAATATAGTAGACCAGGATGAGTTACCGGGTGATCCCTGGATTGAAAGGTTATCATGAATACCCTAGCATCCTTTCCCAATTCTTTGGAAGCCTTTTGGACAAGAGAGATGGCATTTGAAACATCCACATTTGGATCACAGATTGAGTAAACAAATATTTCTTTTGATATTCCGAGACATTTCTTTGCTATTATAAAGTAATTCTTGTATGCAACCTCCCTGCTCATAAACTCAGAATAATTTGGAGGATCCGCTAAGACAACATCATATTTCTTCTTTCCCTTCCACCTGAAGAAATCCTTCTTTATTATCCTTGCAGAGAACCCATTTAATTCAAGATTTTTCTTTAGAAGCTCAACAGCCCTCCCACTCTTCTCCAAAAATGTTACCTCACATCCCTTCTTCAGCGCATGCATCCCAAATCCCCCAGAATAACAAAAAGCATCTAAAACCTCCTCATCTCCTGAAAGGAATTTCCTGAAAAGAATCCTATTTTCCCTCTGGTCCAAGTAAAAGCCTGTCTTTTGTCCATCAACCCTCACAATAAACCTTACGCCATCTTCTTCAATAATAGCCTCTCTCTTTTCACCAACAACAAACCTCTCCTTTATCTTATCGTACAAAGAGATTTCACCAAATATTTCCAAAAGGACCTCAGATATTAGGGATCTATTTTTAGAGTATAGAAAAGAATTGTAGACCATGACAAAGAGGTCTTTGTACCTATCAATGATAAGGCCCGGTAGCCAGTCTGCATCGCTGTAGACCAATCTATAGACATCTTTAAACCCCAAGCCTTCCCTAAACTTCTTTGCCTTCTTTATATTTTCCAGAAGCGCTTCTCTGAAGTCTTCCTTCTCCAAAGAGTAGATCCTCAGCGGATATTTATCCCTCTTATTGTAATATCCATATCCAATCCTTTTACCCTTGTACCTAACCCTAACAAATCCATAACCTTCTCCCTCAAACTCTCCCTTCCTAAAGGCAAGCTTCCCCCTCAGAAATTCTCTATAAGCCTCGTCCTTCAGCTCCACAAATCCTTCCATCATCCAAAACATTTTTTAAATATAGCCCTCTCTAAATAATGGATGAAGAAGTTCATCCTTATCATGGTTCCCACATCCCTTCTGGCGTTCGTCCTATTTCTAATCTTTCCCCTCGGAAATGTCATCCTTGTCCCCCTCGCATTCTTTCTAGGATATAGAATTCGTTCCGAAGAGAAGAGGAAGGAAAACTTCCTGGATACCTTCCTGAGGTTGTTGGAGGGAGAGGAGGCAGAAGTTTTGAAGATCATTATTGAGAGCGGGGGTGAGGTGGTGCAATCAGATATCTCAAAGAAAGTTGGAAAAGTAAAGGCATAAAGGATTATAGAGAGACTCAGGAAAAAAGGGATAGTGGAAAAAGAGCCTTATGGTAAGACAAACAAGATAAAGCTTTCAGAGAGCTTTTCAAAGATATTAGGTTAAGGAAGGAACTTCTCGTTCTGTATCTTCTCTGGTAAGTACTTCTCAGCTACAAATTCCAGGGATTTATTTGCAAGAGACTGTTGCTCAATCCTAACCTCCCATTCCAGCATGAGCTTTATTTGTCTCTCCCACTCCTTGAATCTCCTTATCCACTGATATCTCAAAAGTTGCTCTGCCCTCTTCCTATCAACATCCTTCAAGGGTTCTGTAACCCTCTCCAATTTGTACTCCTTTATATCATCCATAGTCATCCCAACATATTTTACGTCTGGAGTTGCCAGCTTCGTTGAGAGATAAGCAAGATTTATTGATCCCGTCTTAAGGACAAAGTATATGTAGAATCCCCAAGGATCTCCATCCCCAAAGTGAATTATCGGAAGGTTGTGCTCATACCTCAACTTGTGCACAAGCCTTCTAACGCCCCTAGGTGCCTGTCCCTTCGTTGCGATTAATATCGCCCTTTGCTTCCTTGGAAACCCCTCCTCTATCAACCTCTCATACATTGCGCTAGACTCTACTGTCAAAACAAAATCCGCGTTGATATCCTTTATCTCTATCTCTTCTACAGTAGAAGGT
>CAZUOK010000091.1:0-2083 GCA_964622145.1 Candidatus Woesearchaeota archaeon
AAGAGTTTTCTGTCCTTATAGCATCTTTTAAAGATGATAAGGATATAAAGAACTGTGAGAGGGCTATTTCTTTTGATAGAATGAGATTTACCAAAAAAGACGATTTCAAAGATCAAATACTCAGCATTGTTGATAGCATAAGGTCTTACGATGAGATGAATCCCATACTTAGATATGGATTTGGTTTTTCGGATCTCGTCCTTCTACTGACATACAAAGATAAAATCATAGGTTTTTTGGGCCTTACATTCCTAAAAAATGGGGCCTGCATAGATGGTATTGCAATAAAGAAAGAATTTCAAGGAAGAGGTCTAGGAAAGCTACTATTCGGCATCATGCTTTGTGTTGTTCACTCTTATTTCTCAAGGAAAGGAATGGACAGGATCTATTTGAGAACAACAAGATTGTCAGAACAGGGTTATACCTTCTTTAAGAAGTTGGACTTTAGAATAAGATACAGTGATATGGATAGGGGGCTTGTAGGGGAGAAGTACGTTGATATAGAAGAACTTCTAGATTATGGAAAACGTTTTATTCCTGTTGAGGCAAGGTTAAGGTGTGAGGGGAAGTGTGATAATATCTCTACTAATGCTCTCAATTTCCATCGCAATAGCCTTCTCAACCTTCTTTTATATTAGATACATATTTTTGCAGGGAAGAGGTGGGGTGGAAAGGGGATTGGAAGAATTTCTTAGCAGTGTGGATGTTAGTCTGTTAACAATACAAGAAGCATATCTTTACGATGTCAGGAAAGGTCTTGTCGCACACTGGAAGTTTGATGAGGGATCTGGAAACATCACTTTTGATAGTTCCGGAGACAACGATGGGGAGATTCAAGGATTAAATTATGGGACACTGAGTGGAGGTGTTATAGCTGAGTTTGAGAGTTCTCTTGATGGATTCTCAACGGATTGTGGTGGCAATCCAAAGTATTCTTTTGTTGATGGATATTCTGGAAAGGGGATAAAGCTTTGGGCAAGTGGGGGGGACGGACTGGCTTGCATGAGAAAGGACCTTGGTTATGCTGTGGAGAAGGGTTTTACTGTATGGTTTTATGGTAAAGGTTATGTAAGGGCAGGATTGTACAATGGTTCGAAGTTTGTTAGTTATGTTGTGGATGTTGAGAAGAATTGCAGGACACCAGATGGTAATGTAAATGTCTTTTATTACTGTAACAACGGGAAGCCTTATGGAGACTGGCATTTGTTCAAGCTTGTTGCTTATGTAGATTCTATTTCCGAAGCCAGAATTTACTTTTATGATAAAACTGGATGTGTTGGAGAATCTTGTGCTGGGTATTATGATTTTGTCACAACGGGACCAATTTGGGGAGAGGGGATCTCTGGAAAGGCCCTTTATTTTGATGGATGGGATGATTACGTTGAGATCCCTGAATCAGAAGATCTAAACTTCTCAAATGTATCAGTATGCCTCTGGATTATGGCAAAAGAGAAGAAAAATTGGGAAACAATAGTTGGAAAGAGAGACTCCGGGAAGAGCCCTTGGGAAATTTGGATAAATTCAGACAATTTTGTCTGGAGTATAACAAATTCTACTGGATATCAATTTAATGCAATGTACTCTGGATACACGGACAAGTTTGCATTTCTTTGCGGAACGTTTAATGGAAGCGCACTTAGATTCTACTGGAATGGGAGTAAAGTCTCAGAGGAATTTATGTCCAAGACTGAATTGTGGTATTCTTCAGGTTCTCCAATCGATATTGGGAGGAGACCTGATGGTGTCAATGAGTTCAATGGGAGCGTGGATGAAATTAGAATATACAGGAGGGCTCTAAGTGAGAAGGAAGTAAAGGATCTTTACAAGGGAAAGGATGTTAGGAAGGGACTGATAGCATATTACGACTTTGAGGAGGGTTCTGGAAACACAGTACTTGACAAGCACGTATGGACGGAAGGAGTGTTTGGTGGAGGGATATACCTGGATGGGGTAGATGACTATGTGAACGTGTCTAACAAAGATGCAGAAGTTTTCAACGCATCAAAGCCATTTACAATAGTCTCTTGGATGTATCCATTCTCAGATCCTCTTACGGAAGGACATAATTATCACGTAATTGGGG
>CAZUOK010000092.1:0-2035 GCA_964622145.1 Candidatus Woesearchaeota archaeon
TGTTTAGTCTTCCCTCCACGTAGAGGACGTCTCCAAGTAACCAGATCTTTTCAACCGTTGCGTTGGAATCTCCAAAGTTGTTTACCATCAGAACAAGAGAAAAACTACCACCCTTTCCTATCGTAATATTCCCTCCATATACCTCAACGTCTAGCCCATAAGTTGGTGTTATAACTTCCTCTTTCTCTTTCTGATATGAAATACACCCCAAGAGGAGGGGGAGAATCATCAACAGTAAGATCTTTTCAGCCCTCATAACAGTTTCTCTACAAGCTCTGCTTATAAAATTATCCTGCTAATACCCTCCGGATCTTCCAATATTATCCTGAACTTCCTCTTCACCTTCTTCAAATCTTCAAGATCCTCCTTTATCCTTTCATAAACTTCCCTAGAATTCTCCTTTATCTTCCTTTCTAGCCTCAGAAGAATTCCCTCCACAGTCGATATATACCCTTCACTCTCCTCAGCAACCAATCCTATCTCCGGTATTTCTATCCTGGCTTCTCTTCCCTTTACAACTTTTTTTCTAAGATCTTCTCTCGATTCAACCTTTATTTCTATTCTCTTTGATTTTCCAGCCTCCTTTGGAATTACATCAACAACCTTGAATTTGCACCTGTCACACAAAATCACAAGGATTATAGAATCTCCATAATTAGGAATAAGGTACTCAAAAAGCCTCACTATTATCCTTCCTTCTTTGCAGATGGGACAATTACTCAGGTATTCCTCTCTTAATTTCAACGTATTCTGGGGCAGCAACAACGAACCCCTCTGTTATCCCTATTACTCTACCTCTCCTAGCCTCCTCCACCATCTTTATCTTCTCTATTGCCCTCTTCAATTCCTCTTTGTCTTTGCTCATGAGCGGTCTTATGTCTATTAATATTATTGCATTCTCTCTTATCCTTGCTGTTATTGCCTTTACATCGTCATATCTCTCCAAAGTGTATACGTAGAGGTCTATTTTCTCTTTTTTTTCCTCAACTTCCCTTGGTACAAGCTCTATGTATGTCCCTGGTTTCTTTTTACCCTTTCCAAGCAACTTCCCCAAAAACCCCATCATTTCGCCTCACTCTCTATCATTTCTAAAAGTGTAATAACATTCCAGATCTGGGTCCTTGTATACATTGGGATGTTAGGATCATCAGAAACATCTTCCAAGGATTGTATTGCAGCGTCTATCCTAACGACAAGCTCCCTAGATTTGTCAAGGAGGTGTTCTTTAGCCTTCCTAATACCCTCCTTTATATTCCTTGGTATAGTCTTATCCTCCAACAACTGATCTAATAACTTTATAACACTCTCAAGTTTTTTCTCAGGCTCCACTCTTCTCACCCCTCAATTTCTCTTGCAATTCCTTCATCCTATCATTCAGTTTCTCTATTTGTTTTTCAAAGGCCTTTATCCTAAGTTCTACAAGGTTTTTCTTTTCCTCCAATTCCTTTATAAGGTCTTCCTTACCAACTTTTATCATTATGGGGCCTGTTATCTTGTAGGCAAACTCCTCTTTGCTCTCTCTTAATTCCTTTATCGCTGTTTCTATTTCTTGGAGCTTTAGTTCGAGGCTCTGCTTCTGGGAAAGGTACATGTGGATCCTGTACTGTGTTGCCTGCATTTCTTCAATTACCTTCTCCTTTTCCAATCTTCTTCACCTCCTCAATGACCTTCAAAAGCCTCAAATAACTGTTTAAAAGGCCTCTTAGCTTTGAAATCGTTGAAGCTTTGAGTATGATCTCCTCCCCCTCAAACTTTGCCTCAACATCTTCCCCGGATTCAGCATCAATCTCCAAAACCTTCCTTGAAAACTCGTCAATCTTCAGTACACATTCCCATTTACCTTGCCTTGACATGCTTCAAAATTGGTGGTCTCTTTTTATAAAGTATCCTACTCCCACAGTATTTGCACCTAACCCTCCTCATCATTCCCGCAATCCCCCTCCAGCTCCTTTATTATGGGCTTCACCACCTCCCACGGCAGCTCTCCCCTCAGCACCCTCTCCAGGAGCTCGCACCTCTTCCTCAATTTCTCGCA
>CAZUOK010000093.1:0-2013 GCA_964622145.1 Candidatus Woesearchaeota archaeon
TTAGGATACCGGCCTTCCAAGCCGGTGGTCCCGGGTTCAAATCCCGGCCGGCGCATTTTCGACCCAAGATAATATCTGTGTATCTCCTTAAGGACAAGGCTATAGGTTCCTCAAGGCTCCTGTAATAATGACTTCATGCTAAATTCTTCATCTCGTGGGCATCCCAATAATAAAATATTCGTAGATCTTCTAACATTCTTGTTTGTAGCATTAAGATAATAATTTACATTAGCTCACAAGATATCCCTTCTCTTGTTATCTTCTTATGTAATTTTAGATCCTTTGAGCATATGAAGAAGATATCAATTCTATCCTCAGAATCTCTTGGAAAGTTTCTCAAGACTTCGAGGAGATCTTTCCTTTCCTGGACGTTTAATTCCCCAATAAATGCACTCTTCTGTATCCTCTCTAATCCAAAGTCTTTTAAAATCTCGGCAAGCCTGTACCTTATCCTATCATCAGAAATATCATAAACAACCAGGATCATCCCCTATAAACCTCTTTTCTCAACATATCTACGAGTACCATAACCTTCTCCATTTTTATTTTTATCTGATAGTCCTCGAGGAGGTCTGCATCTGAGAAGTACTCCAAAAGATAAGGATACTCCTCATGGAGTACTCTTTCACTTCACGATGACTTTTAAGAGATCTCCCTTCACTCTTAAATGTAACAACACTTCCCCAGCCTTTCTAAGCTCCTCCTTTCTTATTAATTCATAGAAATTGTTGAGATTCTCGCTTAAAATCTTTTCATAACCCTTCAATACAAATTCACCCTCCCTTTTGGAAAGATCTTCACACCCGTCTTTACCCCCTCAGTTAACTCCAACACCATTGTAAATTTGTCTGGGAAGTCGTACTCCCTCATTATTTTTATCATGTCTTCCGGAAGCACGAGGTGGTATGAAAGCTCTGAGACCTTGTTCAATTTTAGGACAAATTCCTTTCCAACAGGCTCCTCAACACTCTTGTTGTCAACTCTTGCTTCCAAAACTTTTGCTTTTATCCCTTCCTCATTTTCGAGTTCCGGATAGAGGTCGACGAGATTGTTTGGGAGGGTCACAAAGTAATAATTCTCCATGTATGATCTTAGAACCCTACACGTGACCACCGCCGGCATAACTTTGATTTTGTACTTTAAAACTTAATAAGATTTCTTTGCAAGATTGTTCTCCTTGTGGGATCATTCAATGATATACCACCCATGACCGAATGTTGTTCTCTTTCCAACGTTCGACAAAATACCAAAGTTTAGGATCCTTCTAATCTCTTTTTGGATCTTAAACGGAGAAACAACCCTTATCTCCCCAATTAAATAATCTTCTGTCATCACAAGCCTATTTTTTGTATATTTTATTCTAACTCTTCTTAATTTCCTTGAGGTGATATCAAAGCTCTTTGAAATCTCCTTTAGTTTTTCGAAATCTTCCTCAGGTTCTATTCCACAGTGTACTCTAAGTATTGTGGAGTACTTCCTCATAAGGAAAGAGAACAAATCAGAGAAGTCGAAACTTACCAGGAAAGAACCTTCCTTTATGAGTCTGAATGGTGTTAGAAACCTTATTGTAAAGCTTTTCTTTATCCTTCTCTCAAGATCTTCAAGAGATATCTTAACCTTTGATTTGTAGAAAGTATTTTCTTCAAAGAGTATTTCCTTTTTGTTCTTGAAGGGATTTTCTAAATAAATCCTCCTAACCCTGTACTGTCCCCTACAGATCTTCCTCCCGATCCCTAGCAAGCTTCCCTGCTGAACAGCATTTATGATATTAATAAGGTATTCATTCGCCCTTCCAAATAAAACAATGGAAAAACTCAATGTCTCTCCAGCCTTGTAAATTGTTTTCCTTTCTAGAGGAGGTTTGAGAGAGTAAGGTCTTGCAATATGCTTTATGTTTCTAAGAACAAAGTAACTTGAAGTTGGTCTGTAGAGGTATCCGTAAGGACATTTGGGATTCAAAGGGCAATCCTCACATTTGATGTTCTTAACCCTACAGTGTGTTCTCTTTAGGAT
>CAZUOK010000094.1:0-1934 GCA_964622145.1 Candidatus Woesearchaeota archaeon
TATCTCCATAATATTTCAGTATCCTATCTGGTATTATGTTCCCGCTTGGAGCCTCCCCCTCCAACATCTCCTTTATAAATTTATCTGGCAATCCCCCTTCCTTTGCGATTTGTATAGCATTTATCACCTTCTTCCCAACTCTAACCATCCTTGGGAAATGATGGGGTGCATCCGCCAACAACATGAGATCATTTGGTCTGTTCCTATAGTGGGCGAGGACGTATATCCCAACAAACTGTCTCAAGGTTTCCTCATCTTCAAACAGTTCCTCTGGGGATATCTCAACGTACTTCATTTTCTTTCTCCTTATCTCCTCAATATCCTTCTTTTCTATACTCTCCGGCTCTGCATTTAAGAGAAGTGTTTCATAAAGGAACCTCTCTATTGGGTCTCCCTCAGAATACCTTATAGGTTCCTTCATCTTAATATTAACAACCTTCTCTTTTGGATTTTCCTTCAGTCTTTTCAGAAATCTCACAGAGAAACTCCTTCCAGCCCCCTCATATCCGTGGATTGTGGAGGAGAAGATGATTTTTTTGAACCTCTCGTAGATCTTGTAAAGAAATGTTATTGGGATTCCAGCAGCCTCATCTACAAAGACAATATCATACTTCTTCTTTATCAATCTCAACGGCTTCTTATATTCTACAAGGGACTTCCTCACCCTAACCCTAACAACATTTTCTCCCTCCTTAATGACCCTAGGGCTTAATCCTAGCTGTTTTAATCCCTTTATTAGAAACTCGAAGAACATGGAAACATTTTCAGGGGAAGGGCTTGTAACACCTATCTTTATCTTCCTTTCTTTCCCAATTATCCCAGCTATTAACAACCCTATTGCTGCAGACTTTCCTCTTCCCCTATCAGCCGTTAAAACTCCTGCAAACTCTTCATATTCTAGTATCTTCTCCATTTCCTTCAAAACATTTACCTGATCCTGGGTTATGCAAAGCTTATAAATTTCCTTGTCTATTAGAGTGTCTTCAGGTATCTTTATCTCTTTCCTCTTGAAGCTCTTAACTTTCCCTAAATTATTCAAGATCTTCCCGCTTTGAGAATCTATTATAAGTATTCCTTCAGAACTCTTTAGCTTTTTCACAAACCAGGGGATAAATATATTCCTTATATCTTTGAGTGTGTAGGGGGGTGTTATGAGGACCTCATGGTACAGGGAATATTTCCACTTGTTGAAAGGGGGTGTTAGAAGGATTATGAGCCCACCTCCCCTAACGGTCTCAACAAGCCTTCCAAAGTCGTTTGGTCTAAGGTTCTTTGTCAGATCCAGGATTAAAAGATCCTGTGTTGTTCCCATAACCTTTTCCGTCTCCTTATATTCCATTTCCCTGAGAGAATCTCCAAATATGTCCCTAAGAATTTCAAGGATCTTCTTACTTTCCCCAAGATCGTGGGTTACAAACAAGACTTTCTTATAAGAGATGAAGGATAATATATCCTTCAATACACTTGAAAGGATGGACCTGTGATCCTCCCCCTGTATTACAATCATCCTTCTTTGATTGCTCTTAACAGCATCCTTTACAGCCTTCTTTATCAATTCAATTCTTCTCATGAGGCTGGATTGGTTGGTCTTTTTAAAAACATTTACCGCTAGCTTTTAATAACAGGACGGGGAAAGAGAAAGAGTGAAGTTTTCGGAGATACTCAGGTACTATAGCAGGGAAGATATAAGGGAGAGGATATACCTGGAGTCTAGGGATAGGGAGTTTTGTTGGATGAACTACGATGGAACTTTTGGGAAAAGGCCTTATGCACTTTTAAACCCAAATGATCTCTTGGAACTTGTGAGGAAGGGGGCGGTTAGTTTTCACATAAGCGTTGAGAGATGGGAAAATCCATTTCTTCTGAAACAGGAAATGAAGAAGAATGAATTGGATAGGATAAGGAAGGGATGGGACTTTTTAATAGATATAGAT
>CAZUOK010000095.1:0-1903 GCA_964622145.1 Candidatus Woesearchaeota archaeon
TCCTTCCCACCTCCAATGACCTTTCCCAGAAAACCTCTCCCAAGGATTGCATTGCAAACATCCTTTGTTTCAATCCCTATACCTTCGAGTAATTCAGAAAAATTCTCCCTTATAACCTCCACTCCAAACTCTTCATGGTTCATCCCAAGCTCTTCGATGAGGATTGGTTCTAGGGTATGTCCAAATGGTCCATGTCCTATGTCGTGGAGTATTCCAGCAACCCTCAACACTTTTACCTCATAATCTTCTAGGGAAAGCTGTTTTCCAACAAGTCCAGCAAGGTAACCAACCCCAAGGGAGTGCTCAAATCTCGTGTGGTTTGCACAAGGATACACTATATATGCATTTGATAGTTGCCTTATCTTCCTCAATCTTTGGAAAAGAGGATGATCTATGACCTTCATCTCATCGTCCTCAAAGTACAAGAACTTGTGTATAGCATCCGCAATATACTTCCCCATACACCTTTCGAGGAAGAGGTTATTTTTTAAAATATGCGGCCGCCGGGATTTGAACCCGGGCAGGGCCTTCGCCCAACGGATTCTGAGTCCGTCCCCTTTGGCCTGGCTCGGGCACGGCCGCTCAGAAAGGATATATTATCTAGGGTTGTATATTAAATTTTGCCCTTCCCTCTCGAACGATATCCTTATAAGTAGTTCGAACGGTCCGTTCGAGAATCGGTAGGAAGTTTCAAATTTGAAACTTTTGTTTATAAAAATTAGTCTCAAAATTGAAACTAAAGCAGGAGGAAGATATCTTTAGATATGACTGTGTACCTTCCCTTCTTTGTATCAAGATCACTTATCGTTATGACATCCTTTTTCTTGGCGATCTTTTTCCCCCACTTCACCTCAAAGAATAGATTGTTTGAGAAAAAGTCTACTTCATTTTCCACATAGTAAACGTTCCCAAAATTCCTCCTTAAAACATTTGCAACCTCATTTTCCAGTAGGAATCCAAAGTTTATGTCCTTTCTCATATCGAATAGAATTGAATAAATCAAGGATGAAGATGAAAAATAATATTTTGCCCCCCTTCTTAGAATCCTTTTTACAGAGAATCTGTAAGGATAAACAGGAAAGATCAGTCCAGATTTTTCAAGTATGTCCAAGACTCTATAAAATCTTGATTTTGGCATCCCAAGCACGGGGGATTTTTCCGATGGAAGGAAAGAAACAGCTAAGTAAGATAGTATCCTCTTCACCGTGCTTTCATCAATCACCTTTAGGGGAGAAATATCTTTAAGTATCATCATGTCTACAATATCTTTTATTTTCTCAACACCTTCCTCCAATGCCTCAGGAAACCCACCAACCTTCAGGTATTCTTTCAAGTAATCCTCCCCAATCCTTTCATTTATTTCTTTGATTTCGCACTTCAAAAAATCCCTAATTTTTTTCCTTATTTCCATTATCTCATCCCAACCCATCTTCCCCTTTAGAACGAGATACTCTGAAAAGGAAAAAGGAGGAACCTCTATCTTTTTGATTCTCCTAGACAGGTCCGGACCAGCCAGTATCTTGACAGCATTTGAACCTGTTGCAACAAAATTGTACCCTTCGTAATCGCAAATTAGTTTTAAGTGTAGGGAGAATTCCCTATCGTAATGGACTTCATCAAAGAGTAGGAGAGAATCCTTTGGAAAATGTTCCCTAAATGTCTTTATGAACTCCAAGATATTTGATCTGTAGTAATTTACGAGGTAGTCAACAGGGATAAAATATGCATTCTGAAATTTTCTGAGGATTTTTGACAGAAGTACCGTTTTTCCAACCCCCCTCAATCCAAACATTAAGATTGGTTTTCTCAAAAGGTTTCTGAAGATCTCTCTCTCAATATCCCTTTCAATGATTCTGCCCCTCAACTTCTTATCCGCAACCTCCTCCCCCTTCTCTATTATCGC
>CAZUOK010000096.1:0-1857 GCA_964622145.1 Candidatus Woesearchaeota archaeon
CTGACATTCCCCCCTATCTTCTCCTTTCTCTCTCCTCCCATTTCAATTAGAATTCCATCAATTACTTCCTGCTCCCTCTCATCCCTTCCAAAAAATTCTTCCTTTATATCATCTATTCTTCTCAATGCATCCTCAACAGGAATATATACAGCCTCATACCTTCCCTTTGATTTCCCGGAGGGGGCAATAAAGCTCCCAACGGCTTTCTCGGACTTCACAAAAACTTTTATCGTCCATTCTCCTCTGGAGTTCAGAACCTTTATCCCAAACACATCTTCTATCATACCTGGTAATAGTGGACTGGCACCTTATAAAAAATTCCGGGACTGGACAAAATTCATCAATTCATTCTCCTCTTGCCTTTTCAAGCAGTATCTTCATTTCTATGCTTGCAACAATCCTTCTTGTATAGTCTATTGCATCTGGATTGACCGATATGGAATCTATCCCCCACCTCACAAGATATTCTATTATTTCTGGTCTTGTTGTTGGGGCTTGTCCGCAAATACTGACATACTTCCCCATTTTCTTTGCGGTCTTTATAAGCCTCTCCAAAGCCCTTAGAACAGCTGGATCAAGCTCATCAAATTCCTCAGCAAGTATTGGAGAATCCCTATCAATTCCAAGAATCAATTGTGTCAGATCATTTGTTCCAATTGATATCCCATCAACATACTTCAGAAAATCCTCGATTAACAAAACGTTCGATGGAACCTCTGCCATCATGAAGAACTTGAAACTACCATCCTTGAAGAATCCCTTTTCCTCGAGTATCTTCCTTATCTCCCTAACTTCTCTTACCTTTCTAACGAAGGGCATCATAAGCCAAACATTTTTCAGTCCATACTCTTCTCTTACAATTCTCAATGCATCTAACTCAATCTCAAATACTTCTCTGTCTCTTATTGCTCTTATAGCTCCTCTATATCCTATCATCGGGTTGTTCTCAACAGGCTCGTACCTTTCTCCCCCCTCCAATTCCCTGTACTCGTTTGTCTTGAAGTCAAAGGACCTGTATATCACGGGTCTTGGGTAAAATGCCCTAGCAATCTTTGCAATCCCCTCTGCAAGTTTTCTAACAAATTCTTCTCTTCTTCCCGTCTCTATTGCATACTTCGGATGAATTCCAATATTTGCCACCATAAATTCTGCTCTCAATAGTCCAACTCCATCAACGTTCTTGCTTGCTATCTTTTCAGCTATATCTGGATTCGAGATATTCACCATGACCTTTGTTGCTGTTGGGATGAAAACCCTTTCTCCAATTTCCTTTATTATTTCTGCAAGCTTTTCTTCTTCCGGTAGGTACTTCCTCGCAACCCTCTTCCTTAGAAGCCCTGTAACATCTCCCATGTAAACCATTCCCCTACTACCATCCACCGTTATTACCATACCATCCTTCAACTTCTTTGTTGCCTCCTTTGTCCCAACAACACAGGGAATTCCAAGCTCTCTAGATACTATTGCAGCATGGGATGTCAACCCTCCTTCATCAGTTACTATTGCCGCAGCCTTTCTCATTGCTGGAACCATATCCGGATTCGTCATTGTTGTGACAAGTATATCCCCCTTCTTCACTTTATCCAACTCGCTTAGATCAAGCACTAACTTTACAGGTCCTGAGACAATTCCAGGAGAGGCTGGGAGACCCTTTAGTATCGGTTTTAGCTCCTTTGTCTCTATGACCTCCTTTTCTATCTGACCTCTTATTGTTGTCACAGGCCTTGACTGCACTATGTATATCTTACCCCCTTCATATGCCCACTCTATATCCTGTGGAATTCCGTAGTGCTCCTCAATTCTTCTACATATTTTCGCAAGTTCTATTATCTTCTCGTCCGGAAGCTTTTGCTTTTC
>CAZUOK010000097.1:0-1854 GCA_964622145.1 Candidatus Woesearchaeota archaeon
AAACAACATAATCCAAAATTACTTCTGCAATATCACTTCTTATTTTCTTCTTGTTTACAAGATACCATAAAAGATAACTCCTTAAAATTGAAATATCATGAAATTTATCGAATATATTGACAACAATTGGCCTTTTAAATCCCTCAAAGCTTCCAAAGAAGAACCTACTTTTGAACAATATGAAGTAAAATTCTTTTGGTTCTTCAACCTCGAAAGCTTCCAAGAGGATTCTGTGTCTATCAAAAGTTTCTTTTATCCTCTCTTCATATTCCCTTTCATCAACTGTTTCCACATTGACATCAATTTTCTCTAATATTTCATCTACCTCAGTCCTTTCTCCCCTTATTATTTTCCAGACGATGTCTTCATAGTTATTTTCTATTCTCCAAATTAGCTCTGCAGCCTTTTCGAATTTCTTGTCAAAAAATGCTAAGAAAGAAACGATATCTTTGACTTGTGAGCCTGGAGGGGTTACAAAGAAAAGAGGGGTCAAAACCTTTGCAATCTTTTTGTTTGAAATAACCTGCATATTCTCACATCCTCTGCAAAGGGTTTATAAATTTAGTTGGTTACAAAAAATTGGATGGAAGAAGTGGTTCTAAAACTCCGGCCTTTTGCATGTTTTGAGGATGCTGAGATAGAAATAAGGGAAAAGATGGCAGTTATAGGAAGAAACAGATCTGGAAAGACTATTTTAACACTTGCATTTGAACTTCTTAAGACGTTGGCTAGGGAAGGGTTTAGAGAGATAATACTCCCGAGCGGCAGGTCTATCTTCAGTTTGATCCCCTTTGGAAAAGAATACTTCAAAGTGTCTGTAGGAAATTATACACTTACCTTTGGATATAAGGATTTCCTCGAAAGGTTTGGAGAGGAAGTTATAAGAAGGGGAAAAACCCTTGAAATTTCTGGAGAAGAATTTGATATATTCCAAGATTCAATACTCTTCCATACTGGGTACGTATACTCGAAGATAGGAGAGAGATTGAGGGAATTTGAAGAACTTGTGAAAGTAGCGAATCTTTTCAAGAGTACATATGTCCTTAGGCCAGATAATAAATTGATGAGAAACTACAACATTGTCTATGGGGAAAAGGAATTAAAAGAGGATGGTTCAAACATACATTCTTTTTTGCATAACCTCTATGTGAATAAAATGGAGAAGTTTGAGGATATTCAAGCATATATATCTGAAATATTTGATATCGACAAGCTGGGTTTTGATCTAAGAGATAGTAGAATAGCTCTAAAGGTTATAAGAAATGGTGGTGAATATCCTGCAATTTATGAATCTGATGGATTTTTAAGGACGCTTTTCTATGTAACTGCAATAGAAAGCCTTGAGGGATTGATAGTAATTGAAGAACCTGAGATCCACATGCACCTCGGAGCCTTAGAGATACTTTGTGAGATAATAAAAGAGAGTAAGAACAGGGTACTAGTTACAACTCATAATCCTTTTGTTCTACAGCATTTTGAAATAGATGAAATATACGGGATCTCGGATGGAAAAATATTCAGATTTACTGAGGAGGTTGAGGTAAAGGAATTTTTGGAAAGGGAGAGGTTGTTGTTACATGCAGTATGATCTTTTAGTCCTTGTGGAAGGAGAAAGTGATGTCCACATACTAAAAAAGAAGATAATTCCTGCTATCAAAACAAAGAGGAAGATACTCGTGAAGAGTGTTGGAGGAGTAGGAGAATTTAAGTATTGGAGGAAGTATTTAAAAGTTCTTGAGCTTCAGGGAAAGAAATTTAGAGATTTCTTGATTCTCCTTGATGAGAAAGGGTTGAGTGAGGAAATCTTGAACTCAGTAAGGGATGTAAAGCATATTGTGATTAGGAAGGAGATTG
>CAZUOK010000098.1:0-1820 GCA_964622145.1 Candidatus Woesearchaeota archaeon
TATTAGAAGCCAGCCCTCATCTGTCTCTATTGGAGGAGAACCTACCTCTACATATGTCTTCCCAGGTATTTCAACAATATTATCCTCCTTCTTCCACTCCCTCCAATACTCTTCAGTCAAAAGTTCATCAAATTTGTCGAAGCACGCAATCGCTATCTTTGAGGGAGGGAGGTCTGGATTTATTGTGAATATCATGCACTTTTTCCCATCTATTTCCCTCGGAAACAATGCACCAGCCTTAGAATTGTAAGGACATATAATACCTTTCTTTTCGTAATCAGAAAAATCCTCGGTAACAGCAAGAGACAATCTAACATTCTCTGGTTTTGGGGGGTAATCAGAGACCGCCGTGTAAGTTATAAAGTATTTTCCCTTGAATTTTGTTACCCTAGGATCCTCACAACCGTATGCCTCGTAGTCATATTCTGGGCCGAAGAAGAATCTTCTATTCTTGAAGTTTATTCCATCCTTGCTTTCTGCAAGGCCAACAGAAGATATTGTGACAATATCACCCGGGAGCCTCTGTATCTTACAACAAGCCCTATATAACATGAGAATCTTTTTACTAAATTCCGTTGGGCAAGGGTTAAAGACCGAATCGCTCTCCCAAAATCTTTCTGTAGAGGGGGATAATACCGGATTGCCAATATATCTCTTCAGCATTCCCCCCACCCTCTTTCAAGGCCTCCTTAATTTCACTTGTATTGATATAGGCAACTCCAACGTAAAGGTCGTTTGCCCCGTAGTACACGTAGAGCTTCCTCCCCTTCAAGACTGCCCCTGTTGGATAGCAAATTCTTCCCTCATACCACTCCCTGGGATCCAATAACGGATAATCTGGTCTAAACAATATTTCTTCAGGATTTCTCTTGTCCAATACAACAATTCCTACCTTGTATCTGTAGTGAGGATCGTGCTGCCTAAACATCTCCTTTTTCAATCCAATATGCTCGAAGAAGTAATCCCAGCCAGATATCCCTTCATAAACAAGAATCCAGCCAAAAGATGTCTCAACGGGAGGTGCTCCAGCCCCAATCTTTCTACTATCCCAGGTCCAAGGCCTTATTTTAATGATGGCCTTCCCCCATACATATCTCCCCCTCTCAAACTCCTTTAGGCTCTTTACATAATCCCCCCAAATGTTTGGATATGGTCTGTGCAGAAACAAATACTTCCCCCCAATCTTCTCAGGAAACATTACAACACACTTATCTTGGACACCCGGATGAGTTATGGGCCTCGGTCTCTCCCAATTCTCCCAGTTCCCTTCTTTGAAATCCTTTACCCTTATCGATGTCAAAACACTTCTCATTATCCAATTTGCTCCATTGAATGCAACATATGTCATGTATATTTTATTCCCAATCCTCACAATTCTTGGATCTTCACAACCAAAATAGCTTCCCCCAGATACATACTTCCAAACAATCCTTCTCTTATCAATCTTGCTTTTTGTTGTTATTTTCTTTCCCCAGAGGGAGGGGTGGACCTCAAACTTTTCCCTTGGGATGTATATTGGTTCATCACTCCTCTCCTCGATTGTTTCCCCATCAGAACTTTCCGCAAGCATAAATGTTGAGATGTTATTCTTTGAAATTGCCCTATAAACTATATATATCTTCCTCCCAACCTTTACTACCCCAGGGTTAAATGCTCCCCTACAGTCCCATGGGTTGTTTGGCCTTGGAGAGATTATTGGGTTATTCTTGCTCCTTTTGAGTCTTAAGAGGGGAGGATTTCTTTCTGTTCGTAAAGATTTGAGAACCCTCCTAACAAAATCTTTGAACATATTTGTTTTGGGACAGAGATAAGAATATAAA
>CAZUOK010000099.1:0-1783 GCA_964622145.1 Candidatus Woesearchaeota archaeon
GGAGAGGAGGATCTCCTTCATTGGTCTAAAGCCCCCAGCTTCATTAAATATCAATTTAAACAGATTCTTCGTGTGTATTATTCAAAAGAATCCCTTCGAGCAATTGAATTCATCAAACTTTTTTCCCTCCCCCCTAACATCTGGGTTATATATTAAGAACGGGCAAGGATCCCCAGAGTGGGATCCAAGTATCCAAGGTGTGGAGTGGTCACCTGTTATGCAGATAATAGCATCTATTCCAATAAGCTCCTCAAAGAAATCATCAATTATCTCCAAATATTTCTTTTTTCCATCAAAATCTTTCCTCTCTCCATAGTAATCGCACTTCTTGAAGTGAATGAAGAAGAAATCGTATTTCTCAAAATTATCTAAAGCAAACTTTATCTTTTTTTCATCCTCCTTCCTGAAGACATCCATTCCAACATAGGATGAAACCCCAAGGTAGAGATCGTAGTCCGCAATCCCAATCCCTCTCATCTTATACCTCTCCTCAAATTTCTCTACTCTAACCTTCTTGCTAAATCCCCTTAGCAGAAGGAAGTTTGCCTTAACCTTCCTAACTTTATTCACCTCACTCTCCTCAAATCTCCTGTGAACTTCTAGAAGGAAATCCCTTATCAATTTATTGTTTGGAAGTCTTACCTTCTTTCCAACGATGTAGGGGTCAACGTCATCGATGAAGGGGAGATCTCTCTTGACAACAAGTATCCCCCTATGTCCCTTTGTCCTGTAGAATTCCATCCCATACTTCTTTCCGACCTCCTTGACGATTTCGGACAATTCCTCAAGACCCAGGTATTCATCCCCAGCTCTCCTATCAATTACCCTGAATTCCTCATCAACCGTTGCGAAGTTTGTCCTAAAATAGGTATAACCCTCCTTTATTTCCAATCCATGACCAAGGGCTTCCAATACCCCCCTTCCAGGAAATTCCTCTACCTCATAGCCGAACAACACCCAGTGAGCAATGGCGGATCCAGGCGCAACGAAATTGAAAGTGTGGAGACCAAGTCTGGATCTTTTCGCTATCTTGTTTATATTATCAATCCTTGCCTCGGAAAGGGGAGTTTTTCCATTTACAGGTCTGTCTCCAAGTCCATCTATGACTATGAGGAAGATCTTTTTGTTAGGTTTAACCGTTCTTATCATGATCTCTGGAATCTCCTTGTTCTTTTTTAAGCTTTGAGGTGAAATATCTCGAGCAGTCTGTTATATTTTGCCGTCCTCTCCCCTCTGGCAGGGGCTCCAAATTTTACGAAATCTGATCCAACACCAACGGAGAAGTCTGCTATGAAAGTATCTTCAGAATCTCCACTCCTGTGTGAGACGATAATCTTGTAATCATTCTCCTTGGCTATTTTTATTGTTTCAACAGTCTCCGTTATCGTCCCAACCTGGTTTGGCTTTATTATTATCCCATTTGAATATCCAAGAAATTCTTTTAGCCTATTGGGATTTGTTACATACAGATCATCCCCAACCAAAATCCCGTTAAACCCTCTCTTGAGCTCTTTAAATAGTTCTGGTTTATCCTCTGGGAAGGGGTCCTCTATATAAAATATATCATGGGACTCCAGGAGGGATTCCAGGTATTCTAGATATAGGTTCTCTTCCAAAAGTTCGCCGTCAACGATGTACTTACCACCTTTATAAAAGGAGTTTGCGGCAATGTCCAAGCCCATCCTTACCCTCCTTCCAACCTTCTCGCAAGCCTTTTCTAAAATACTTATAACTTCTTCGTTCTTCTTGGCTGGAGGAACAAATCCTCCTTCATCTCCAACAT
>CAZUOK010000100.1:0-1771 GCA_964622145.1 Candidatus Woesearchaeota archaeon
CGGATTGAAAAATTTAAGGGCGCAGTCTATGTCCCAGGCTATCTTTTCCCCCTCTGTGTTATGACATAGTATCCCATTTGCAAAGAAGTTCTGAGACTCAGTATCAAAGTCGTAGACATACCCAAAAAATTCCTCTCTCTCTATCTCTTTTACCTCATCAACCTCCGCCTCGAGCATAATTCCTCCTTTACATTTCAGAACATTAACAGCAATCAGCTTATCTCCAACATCCAATTCTGTTGGTTTGACCTCTCTTAAGATACCACCCCTGTACACGAATACAGAATGATCTCCTGTTACCCTTATCTCCCTCCCTCCCCTTGTCCTTATCCTGTACAGGGGTTTCTTGACAAAGTGTCTTATGAGGTAATTTACCCTGACAAACCTCACATCTCCATCGTAACCGAGGACCCAAAGGTCCCTCGGCTTTATGTATTCATGTCCTCTCCAAAAGAAGAAGTCTTCCTTTGTCATCAGTCTTTCAAAGAGAGATTCCACATCTATTTCAAGGAGTTCTCCATTCAAAATCACTTGGACCCTTGAATCTCCGTGGATGGAGTCTGGGTCCGTGGCTATAAAAACGAGGTCAACCTCCTTCGCAATCTCCCTAAGTCCATCAACAATTTCCCTCCTATCAAATATCTCCGTGCTCCCGCATATAGGGCACTTCTCAAAGTCATCTGTAAATGTGTTTCCACAATCCAGACAGGTCTTTATTGTGTTATAAACGGGAATCCAGGAATCTCCAATCCTCAGTATTCCGTAAAGGCCATCTTGGGTTGTTAGGTCAAAGACATGTCCCATTGTCGCAACCACATTTATCAAATAATTCCCGGTCGTTACCTCGTAAACCCTCAGCCTTCCCTTCCTCCTAACACTGGGTCTTCCGAAGAAGTTTGCTATTGTCCTCGCCTTGTTGGGGGATTCCACTATGAACAGGATGCTCTTTATAGGGTCTTCAAATTCTGGAGGTATTTCCCCCCTCCTTATCTTCCTAACAAGCTCCCTATCCTTGTCAATCTCCTCTATCAGTTTCTCAACATCCACCTCATCCATCCTCTTGAACTCAAAGTCAGAATACCTCCAGGAAAGCTTCCTTTCAAGTATTTTCAGGAGCTTTTCATTGGATGTGACAACCACACTAGCCCCCTTTGTCATACCCCCAGCGAAGAGTCTTGAAGACCTTCCCGAAGCCTGTATGTACGTGTTTACATCTGGAAAGTACACAAACTCCCCATCAAAGTAGAAGTTTTTGGCTTCTTTCAGCCTTTCCAGTATTTCCCTATCCTCTATCATCTCAAGGATCCTCGTCCTGGCCAAGGTCACTGTTTGAACAAACTCCTGAGCCTTCGGTACTAGGGAAACCTCCTCACCAGCCAAGTATTTTAAAACCATCTGGACAAGACCTCTCGAGGCCTCCCTCAAGAATTTCTGTATTCTATCTGAAAGTTCCTCAAAATCTTTTCTCCCTGTTAATTTCGATATCTCATCGAGGATGTAAATTAGGAAATAAGGATTGTAGAGAGCATCTGAAAGTCTCACCTTGAACCTTGGAACCTCGAAGAACACACAATACCTTACCCTCTCCGGAAGGTCAAGGCCCCTGACCAGCAATCCGTAGAAGTGGGCAATTCCTATCAGAACATCAATCTCCCCCTTCGCAAACCTTTCTATAGAACCTTTCTTCTCCCCATACACAACAACCTCACAATTTATCCCCCTTTCCTTCAGGAAATCCCCCAATTCCTTTGCGGTCTCCTCCCCATAATCC
>CAZUOK010000101.1:0-1749 GCA_964622145.1 Candidatus Woesearchaeota archaeon
CCTTATACCCTCCCCCCTCCCTGCTCATGGTTGGCTTTGGAAAACCACCATAACCCTCAAGCTTCCTTTCAAATCTTCTTTGGCCTTCCTTAAGAGCTCCCCTTCTCCTTGTAGCCTTGAGTATTTTGACTGTATGCTCAGTATGCTTCCTACAATAGGGACAGTATTTCCTCAATTTCTTCGGGATCTTCATCCAATCACCTCAACCTTCCCCTTTTCCTTCAGGAACTCCACGACGTCCTTTGGGAGTTTCACAAGATCCTCCTTCATGTAGGGTCCGTACTCCTTCCCATCCTCCCAAACGAACTCATCTATATCACTTAACACCCTGACTAACACTCCACCCTCTCCTTCCTTTAAATATTTTTCCTCCTTCCCAAACACCCTGTCGAGGAGTGCTTTCCTCATCTGGTATATCTTCTTCGCTATGCTCTCAAACAGTTCCCTTTCCTCAGGTAGGAGATTCTCAGTTGGTGCGAGTTCGGGATTTGTCTCGGAATATGCAAGAGCCAAGTAAACAATCTTCCTAAATCTCTCTATGAATATCTTCTCTACCATTTTTTTGACATTTTTAACCTCAGCCCTTATCTTTTCGATCTCCTTCTCTATCAATGGGTTTGAAAGGTCCTTTAACTTCTCTATCTTCTCCTCAGCATCTTTCAAGTAATTCCTAACCCTTTCTATGAAATCCTCATCTAGCTTGAACAAGGTTGCCCTATTACTCATTTCTCTTCTAAGTACCTCAGCTACCTCCCTCGGGCTTGCCTTCTCAGCCATTCCCTATACCTCCTCAAGGCATAAGATAGGGGATTTCTAACCTTCCTACAAAGATCATCGGGCTCGCAAACAGCCATATCCTTGTAATACATCTCATTTGAGCAGTTTGGGGGGATGTACCTTTTCTTCTTCTTTTTAAACCATTTCATTTGGGATCTTATATAACTTTCCTTTAGTGGAGGATCGTTTCTCTCATTCCATTCGTATATAAAGGCCTCTATTTCATCCTCACTCCAGCCCATGTGGTGGAGGAAGTTTGAAAGTATGAAGAGAGCTCTCTTTCTCCCATCCTCCAAACCCTTCATCATGGTCTTTATACATGGTGGATAAAGGTCCTCTGGGATCTTGCCCTTGAGGTCAACCTTCAAAATTCTCTTTCCTCTCTCAATTTCCAGCTCAGCACTTCTCAATTTGAACCATTCGTAAGCAACCTCAAACAAATACTTTGCCTCATTTTCCCTACCTTCAGGAAAGAAAGGAAGGCTTGGATCCACATTCTCAGGGATTGCTTCCTCGATTTCGAAGTCCCTAACATCTTTTATAGGAATACTCACCAGCCAGGATTTCTCATTTAAAGAGTATGGGGCCCTAAAAAGATGCCTCTTGCTCATCACCATGGAATCTATCTGAACAATTTCTTGTATCTCAAAATTCTCACTTATTTCCTTCCCAACAAGCTCAGATATTTCCTTAACTGTGTACTTCCTCAACAAATATTCTCTGAATTCCTCCTTGATGAATTCCATGAGATACTCCCCCAAGATCCTCGCAAGATCCGGAAACATGTTCCTAACTTCCTTCCCATCCAACTCCTTTGGGAAGCTTTCAAAAGGTATCACTATGTGAAACCCCTTCGAACCAGAGAATTTTATCCCATATCTCTCTATTCCATGGTTCTTCAGTACATTTATAACAAATTTTGCAAAGTCTCTTGATATTTCAAGGGAAGAGGAATCTATATCTATTAAAAAG
>CAZUOK010000102.1:0-1743 GCA_964622145.1 Candidatus Woesearchaeota archaeon
TAATTAGGAATTTTATGAAATGGCCCCGCCGGGATTTGAACCCGGGTCACGGGATCGAGAGTCCCGCATCCTTGGCCGGGCTAGACGACGGGGCCCTAAGAGTTAGGAGGGCCTTCCATTTTTAAGCTTAACCCTTTAAAATCCTTATAACATCCTCCTTCGTCAACCTCCTCTTCCTAACCACAAACCCCTCCTCTTCCAACTTCTTCAACTCTTCCTCTTCGCACTCATCGTAGACAATTTCCTTTGGTTTTATTTCCCTTAATATCTTTAAGAGCTTTCTGTTCACATCTCCAATCCTCTTTACCTCTATGGTTATCCCCGAAGGCAGGTATTTCCATATCTCGGAAATTTCTGAAAGATCTTCCAAAGATATCTTATCTCTTTTAATGTATTCTAAGAATTTCTCTATTTCTTTCTCCTTCCTCCTCAACTCTTCCTCAAGCCTTTGGATTATCTTCTTCAACCTATCCACTTCATCCTTTAGCTTTTCATCAAGTATAATATACCTCTTTTCTTCCCTTTTAGCCTTTCTTCTGAGTTCCCTTCTCAGCCTATCTATCTCTTTCTTATATTCCCTAACCCTCCTCCTCAGCTCCCCCACCTTTATCTCAAGATCTCTCTCCTTATCACTCTTCTTTATTATGTAGACTTCCTTCACAACCTCCTTTCCCTCAAAGATCTCCCTTATAGCATCATCTATGTTTGCTGATTCTCCAAGAAGTATCTTTTTCTTTATTTCATCCCTTGCTCTCTTGTAGACCTTCTCATAGGCCTCTCTGTCTATCTTCTTTAGGAGCGGTTCTGTAAGCTTTAAGAAATAAAGGGCAGAGGCTAAGGCATCTCTTTCATGAATATTTTTGTACTTATATCCCCTTGTCAATTCCTTCTTTTCCTCCACGCTGAGATCTCTCTTTGGGCAAAAGAGCTTCGCATTGAAGTGTGATGCAACCTTTGACGCCATTTCTGGAGGATCCTTAACATCAACAGAAATAACAACAGGCTTTCCATATTTTTCTAGTATCCTTATGATATCTCCTTCCCTAGCATTCCTAATACTGGATAAGTGGATAACGTTCCCATCAAAGTCTAACACAGCAATTCCTACAGTTATGCCAGCATCAATCCCCACTATTATTTCCTTCACCTCTCAATACTTCCAAAAACTTCTTTGCCCTAGACTCCCCAACAACCTTTTTTAATTCTGGAAAGCTTGCTTTAAATACTCTTTCCAAACTGCCAAACCTCTTAATTAACTCTTCAGCAAGTTTTGGCCCAATACCTGGAAAGCTTGTCAATATAGATATCCTAACATCTCTTCTCTTTCTTTTCCCATAAAGCAAATAGTCTTTTTGATAATTTTTTGAGAGAAGATAGAGATATTCACATGTTTCAGAAAGATCTCTTGAAAAGATAAGGTGAACATCCTCTTTCAGTACGAGGGAAAGCAGAGAAGCCCTTACAAGGTTTTCATGGACATTAAAGGAAAGAAGTTCCTCAAAAATATCACCTTCAACAACAAATATTGCCCTTTCAAAATTCTCTCTAAGATTTCTTGCCTGTTCTCTCAACCTCCCATCCATCAAAGATCTCAAAAAATCTCCAGAACTCTTCCTCTCTATTCCAACATCACCAACAACATAATCCCCAACCTCCAACCTCCTCTTTATGACTAGGATTCCTCTATTTTTAAGAAATATCTCAACCTCCGGAGGCTCCCTATCATCCATCAGTATGTAAGGC
>CAZUOK010000103.1:0-1689 GCA_964622145.1 Candidatus Woesearchaeota archaeon
CAACATCCCATGTTATTATTTTGAGTTTCTTGCATTTCAGAAGTTTTGATGCCTTTAACAATCCTTCGAACTCTCTCTTAGGTATTTCCTTTAAATTCTCTGCATAAGTTACCTGAATAAGCTCTTTTATTCTGTCTCCTTCCTTTAGAACAAAATCCACCTCTCTTCCCTCCTCCCTTCCATATTCTTTCCAGTAATATACCTCCAGGTTTGGATTTTCCAGGCTCTCTTTGTACAATTTTGTTGCAACTACATTTTCCATAGGTTTACTTATGCTTTCCTTTATCCTAAACCCAACAACATTCGATAATCCAACATCCACGGAGTAAACCTTCTTCGGAGCCTTTTCCTGCTTCTTTAGTGAAGGATGGAACATCCTCAAGAAGAATATTAGGAAGACTTCCTCAAGGTACTTGGAATATTCAGATATGGTATCAACGGAGAGATCTAAGAAGTTAGAGATGGAGTTGTATGTTATCCTACTGGACACATTTGAAAGGTAGTATTTTGCCAGAGAGTAAGCTTCCGAAATCTTTCTTACACCATATCCTTCCAAGATGTCCTTCCTTATTATATCATCAAAATAATTCAGCAGTATTTCTTTCTTGAACTCTGAGAGAACAACCTCAGGAAAGCCTCCAAACTCTAGATATTCTCTCAGAGCTCCTTTTATTTTTTCTTCTTTCTCCAGCATATCAATCTTTTTACCAATCCTTATCCCCTTAAATTCCAGAAATTCCTTAAAATTCAATGGAAAGACAACAATATCAATATGTCTTCCTGTTAATCTGCTAGATATCTCCCTCTTCACCAATTTGCTTGAGGACCCTGTAACAACAACCTTCGCAACCCCGAGTTCGTGAATATTTCTCACCCACCTCTCCCAATCCCTCAACCTGTGGACTTCATCTAGAAACACAAAGGGGACCCCCTTGGGGCCTAGATTTCTCTTGTAAACTTCAAAGATTTCATCAAGGATCCTCCAGTCATCCCCCTCCAGTCTCCTATCCTCAAGATTCACAAACAGTGTTCTTTCCTTTTCGATCCCATTCTCTATAAGTTTCTTAATTGTTTGCCTTAATATGAAGGATTTTCCAGCCCTTCTTGGACCGATAACCACAACAACGAAGTTTGATCTAAGATAATTTGTTATTTTTTCAACATAGATACCCCTATAGATTCCTGTATCAAGATCTCTCCTCCAGAAGTTCCAGTCCAGGAGAATCCTAAGTATTTCTTCCTCTCTCACAATGAAATATTGCACAACAACCCTTTATTAAGTTATTGACCATAATCGATAATATCATAAGATTTTATCGAACATGGTTGACAAAAAGGGAAATATTTTATAAACGTTTTAGGTCTGGGAAATAGGTATGATACTAAAGAACCTGAGATTCTTTTACGATGGGAAAAAGATATATGAAGATATTGATGTCAAAGTAGATGAGAATGGACTGGAAATCGGTAAATTTGGAAATGACGATGAGATAATAGATTGTTCTGGAAAAATAGCAATACCTGGACTATACAATTGCCATACACATGCTGCTATGACTATTTTTAGGGGATATTATGATGATGCCGAACTTCATGAGTGGCTAAGTAAAATATGGGAAGCAGAGGAAAAGTTAACAAGAGAATTCGTCTACTTGGGATCAAAGCTGGCTTGTATCGAGATGGTAATGT
>CAZUOK010000104.1:0-1664 GCA_964622145.1 Candidatus Woesearchaeota archaeon
AACCCTGACAGCATCTGCAGATTATGATGGTACAAATTGGGGCAATGAAACACTCTCTCCAACAGGAAGAGTAAATGTTAATGGAGTAAAGTATTACATAGAGAAGACGGATAGCACAGATGATGGAAGGATAGACTTCGCAGTATACCTATCTGACCAAAACGGAAACAAGATAACAGTCCCAGCCGTTATGATAGTAGAACCAAAAGGTCACGAAACGGAAGAGTATTCAGGAGCAGTTGTAGGAATAGTAAATGAGACAGGAAAGGAGGCAGAAGTAACTGTGGTATATCCAACTGCAAAGGAAACAGACACAGATGCACATATAAGCTACTACCTCACAGAGTGGGGTACATACGGAGAATACTACACACCAACAGAAGAGGGATCAACAAACACACTTACACTATGGGTACCAGAAGAAAAGACATACTACAAGTTGTACTTGGCACCTGTGACAGCAGAGGTGAAGACGGAGACAGTGGAATATGGTGTTGGTGAGGAGATACCAGGAGTAGGAACAGTGAAAGGATTCAGCGGATTAGAGGCAGTATCGTATGGAACAGTGACACTATCAGTGACAGAGGAAGTACTTGGAGCAAAGTCAATAGTAGTTGGTACAACACTCGGTAACAGCAAGGTAGCAGAACTACTCGGAGCATACACACCAACAGAAGGAAAGGCAATAATAAGATTGCTCGACAGGACAGAAGGACCAGTAGTATTGATAGCAGGAGTAAAAGTAGATGATGTAATAAAGGCATCAGAATGGCTAAAGAACATACTAACAACAGAAGAATATGGAGAACTAGCAGACAAGGAGGCATTTGAGTACGACTCTGCAACAGGAGCTGCAACAGCACTCTCCGAGTAATTTTTTTCTTTTTGTTTTATAGTATTCTTCTACAATTCTGTTATTTGGGATCTCTTGTTATTCTCCAATAATCTTTGATCTAATCAGGGGGTACACCACCCATCACCTTCCTCGCAACTTCTTCCAATCTCTTTATGTATTCCTTCCTAAATCCAATATAAAATCCCCCTCCTTTCTCCCAACAAAACCCCATGTTTCCTCGTTTATCCCAACAATTTCGTTGGCAAATTCAAAGAGAACCTTACAATACACCTTTTTGTCCTTTGGGATGACAAGTATTCCTCCGGATACTCCAACGATCTTCATGAAGCCATCCTCAATGTGTTTCCAAAATTCCCCATACTCAACGTCAAGATGGGTTACCCTCGCCAGAGAATACCCTTTCAAGTGAATGTAAACATCAACATCTCTCTCAATCTTCCTTGAAGAAAGAAACGTTATCTCCTTTCCCCCCACTCTAATCTTTCCAACTGCAGGACCAGTCATCTTCCTGAAGAAATCTTTATTAACCGTTATAAATCCTTCCTCTTTTGTGAATATTGAGGGATTTTTGAAGGAGAAATTCAAGGGTGCAAACTCCCTTGTACTCTTCGGTTCTTACGTTAGGGGAAAAGAATTTAACGATGTGGATGTCCTTGTCGTTGGAGAATTCGGGGAGGATTATATAAGAGAAATAAAAAAAGAATTTTTCTCAAAATTTGGGAAACACCTCCACGTAATTTCATTAAAAAAGGAGGAATTTTTCGAAAACATTTTGGAAAAGAATCCTCTCTTCATCCCAATCATTCTC
>CAZUOK010000105.1:0-1658 GCA_964622145.1 Candidatus Woesearchaeota archaeon
GCAAATGTTATTGCCTCTCCATACTCTTCGTATCCAGGTCTTCCAGCCCTCCCAGCCATTTGATGGTATTCTACTGGAGATATCCAAGTATTTCCTCTCTTCTTTTCAATAAAAACTCTGAATGCCGGAAGATTTACACCCATTGCAAGCGTTGGGGTTGCACAGAGGACCTTCAGAAATCCCTTCCTAAACCCTTCCTCTATGAGAATCCTTTGTTCGTTCAAAAGGCCTGCGTGGTGGAATGCAACCCCATCCTTCACAAGTTCTGAAAGGAGGATGCACTGATCTGTTGGGACGTCAAGTACATTCCTGACCCTCTCCGATAAGTGTTTCAGAGCAATCTTTTCAGGTTCATTCAAGTATTTCCTGACAACAGAAGCCAATCTCTTCGCAAGGGCTTCTGCCCTCTTCCTTGATCCCATAAAAAAGATTATCTGCTTTCCTCTCCTCAGAGTATCCTCACACAGTGCTCTGAAGTGATCTCTATAATTTGAATTTAGTCTTTCTTCCTCACTATTTATAAGAGCGTTCTCAAAGAGTATTTTGTGGTACAGCTTACAAGGTCTCCAATTTGACTTTACAAGTTCCGCTCCTAGCCAATCAGCAATTTCCTCAGAGTTCTCAACAGTTGCACTAAGGCATACTATCCTTGGATTTGAAAGCATCCTAAATTTTGTTATAAGAATTTCCAATGTTGCCCCCCTAGAAGGATCTCCAAGCAGGTGGACCTCATCAACGATGAGGACTCCAACATCCTTCAACCACTTCGCCTTGTGCCTCATCAGGGAATCCAATTTCTCTGCGGTCACAACGATGAGATCGTACTCTTCCAGCCAGGGGTCTGATGAGTCGTAATCCCCTACGGAAATCGCAACCTTAAACAGATTCTTATACTTCTCACTAAACTCCTTGAACTTCTCAAAGGCTATGGATCTTAACGGGACAACATAAACAGCCTTCTTTCCCTCAGATATTCCCTTACAAAATGCCATTTCAGCTATTAAAGTTTTTCCAGAAGCTGTTGGAGAAGATATAAGGAAGTTTCTATCAGAGAATATCCCTTTCTTAAGCGCTTCCTCCTGGGGAGGCATAAGATGTTTTATACCCCTCAAAAGCCTCTCAGCGAATTCTTTGGGAAGGTTCTCCCATACCACATCCAGCACAAAGTTTTAAATCATTAGGTATATTTTTAACGATTATGAGAGAAAGGATCATAAGCGCAATGATAATAGGTGTTCTAATAGTTTCAGCAATTTCTCTATACCTAAACTTTAAGATCTGGAGCTCCATCGGTATTGGAAAGAGAACCGATATAAATACTTGTAAAAAGGTGTGCAGCATTGTCTACAACTCCTCAGAGTATCTTGTGGATTCCATTGGGAGCTGTTGGTGTAAGACAAGGACAAGTTTTTACCTAAATGGGAGAATAATCTCCCTTGAAATTTGGAGAAACAGTGGTGTTATTGAAAATGTTGAGGAAAGCAGGGTTGTTTTTGTTAACGTTACTGGCTAGCTCTGTATTTTCCCTTGGAACAGCCTCTGTTATTATAACGAATTGGGATAGCTGTGTAAATTCTGGGGGAACTCCTGTTGTTGGGCTGTCAAACCAGACAAACGCCCACGCGGAGGTCGGAAACAGAACGGCAAGGATGTACTAT
>CAZUOK010000106.1:0-1617 GCA_964622145.1 Candidatus Woesearchaeota archaeon
CTCCTGCACCATCCTAGCTATTTTCGCCCAATCCCTCCTAACAATTTCAAGCCCCTTTATTGTAAGGTATCCTTCCTCATTTATTAAAGCGTACTTCTTCTTTGCACCCTTTTCCTCCCCCTTCTTCACTATCCAAATCCCCCTTGGATAGAAATCTTCAAAGTCCATTTGCATTACTCCAGGAAGTATCCTATTTATCTTCTCTAGGAATTTCAACCCTTCCTCCTTGGATTTCCCAGCTATAAAAACAGAATCCGTATCTCCATAGACCACCTCAAAACCCTCCTTTCTAGCTTCCTCTATTACCCTCATAATCCACTTCCTTCCAAAGGCAGTCACACTTGCTGCGATCTCAACATCGTAATACCTTGCGTTTGGGAACCCAAAGTATCCGTAAGTAGCGTTCATTATGGTCTTCAGGGCGTACTGCTTGGCATCAAGTATTTTGTACTCCTCTGTCCCCCTCTTCATTTTTTTCAATCTATCTTTCAATTCAGCCCTCTCCTTGAATATCCTTTCAAGTATTTCAGATATATACCCTTTTTCCTTCTTGCAGTACCATATATACTTCTTTTTCATCATTATCTCTGCCTCAACACCATTTTCCTTGCATTCTTCATGGGGACAACACTTCGTATCTGGAGAAACGTTGTAGGTTATCATGATCGTCGGATACAAAGACTTAAAGTCAATACAGGTTATGTTTTCGTATATGCCAGGCTTTGGCTCGTAAACAAATGCCCCTGTATAAGTGATGTTCTGTCTTTCCCTTATTTCCTCATCCTTTGGTCTATTCAAGAGGACTTCCCCCCTCTTCTTCAGTTCTTTCATCAGATACCACTCAACAAGCTGCCCGTAGGTCATCCTTGAGACATCGTACAAATTCTGTCCTACAATCCTCGAAAGCTCAAGTATAAACTCCTTAAATTCATCAAAAAGCCTATACGTTAATTCAGCGTCCTTCTGATTATACTCAACGAGTCTATCAATCTCACCCCTATCCCAAATTTCTCCCATAAGATCCCTTTCATGCTTTTCAAGTGTTTTGCCCTCTCCAAGAATCTCCTGCGCCACCGCATCCAGGTTCAGAACTTCCGTTCTAAGCCTTGGAGATATTATGTTCCTTATAAAAGTGAAGAGATCTATGTTTACAAACTTCTCAAATTTCGGAACCCAGTCCCTCCCCCTCCTAACGAATTTAGGTTTTTCTCCCATTAATTCGAACTCTATTCCAAGAACACTTGCCCTTTCCTTTAAGTAAGGTATATCAAAGAGATCGGAGTTGTAACCCACAATAATATCTGGATCGAGATCTCTTATGATCTGGGAGAACTTGTAGAACATTGCTCTCTCATTCTCAACGACAATTGTATTTTTAACATTTGTTTCCTTCCAAGTTATAGTCAGAGGTCCATCATCTTTGTAAATAGAGATCATTATGACAGGATCTTCCTTTGGATCTGGCATCCCATGAGGATTATAAGTTTCTATATCAAAAGCTATGACTTTAGGCTTGTAATATTCTTCTTTTACCTCAACAATATCTTTTAACTCGTAAGTGTCCTCTCCAATCTTATCAACATCCAGCACAACCTTACAAAATGGAAGTATCCCTTT
>CAZUOK010000107.1:0-1617 GCA_964622145.1 Candidatus Woesearchaeota archaeon
TACAGTAGAAGGTATTGCCCACCCCCCTCTCCCAAGGGTTGAGGGATTGAACTCATAGACCTCTCCGGGGATGCTCCTATCAACTATCGTCATGTCTCCGAAAAGAGCTCCTCTGGCATCCGCAGTTATATGAAATTCCTCCCTTATCCTCTGTCCCATGAACAGTCTTTCGAGATCTTCTATAGCCTTTATGGTCTCTGACTCCTCATCGAAGGTGTTCAGCTTTGAAAAAGGAAGGGCATGTTTGAGTTGGTAATAAACCTCTCTCTGGGAGGCATGCTTCCCAGATTTTAACAGTTTCGTAACCCTCTCCATGACAAGTAGTAATTGAACAAATCTCCTTACATGGGCAGAGTTGAAAAACTCTCTCTCAGATAACCTCTTTCCAAGCTTTACAATCCCCCTTAATTCATCAAACTCTATGTTTAAGACCCCCCTTGAGCTAAACCTTATCTTTGGATTCCCTCCCTTCTTTAACTCATCGTATATCTCCTTTGCTATCTCAATTATCTCATCCATCATAGCACCTCACCAATTATCATCTCCCTTATCTTCTTGAACTTTCCGGTTCCAAAGAGTTCAATTAGCTTGTCCAAACCTTCTTTTTTTATCAATTTTTCAGATATCTCACCAGGATCTCCTTTTTTCCCAAGCTCCAAAAGAACTATCTCAGCATATTCCTCAAGAGCCTTCTTAACTATCTGCCCCATTATCTCCTTCTTCACTTCCTCCTCTTTCTTGTTAAACATGCTTGCAAAGACCTTAACACTTTCAAGCCCATATATAACGAACTTCCTAAACCTCTCAGCAACTTCTTCCTCCCTTCTTCTTTTGGATAGATATTCCCTCAATTTTCTTGCAGATTCCATTAAAGCAAGCTTTATTTCCTTTATTATTTCAGGATAATTTGCTATTGCCATTTTTGACTCCGAAGTGAAAGGTACCCAGATGGAGCTGAAGTTCACAACTATCACAACAGGACCCTTTGGAAAACCCTTCCCATCCACATCCAACCCATACCTCCTCCAATCCACCTCCTGGACAGCCTTTGTTATTGCACAAGACCCCTGCTCATAGAGTAAAGGCACTTTGTTTGCAAGCCTTATCAATTCAAACTCCTCTATCTCACCACCATAGGCTATCCCAACCTCCACTTGATATGGGATACCCCTGTAAACCGCAGGTTTTCTTAGAAATGTTGTGACAAAGTCCGGTTTGAATTCCTCCAATAGTGACTTCCTCAAGTAGTCCTCCCCAATTGGTATCAAGCAATTCGTTGGTGGTCTCCTAAGCTTAGTATTCTGTAAAGCATTCCATATCTTTTTCAGATCATCCTTTGTAAATTCTTTTGGATTTTTGGACAATAGCTCTTCCAATCTTTCCCTTTCCTCCTTGCTCAATTTTTCATAATCAAAGGTTTCCTTATCAGCCCTTTCATTTATGAATGCTTTGTAAAGGACAAACTTCGCAGTGTTTCCCCCAAGACTACTGAATTCTTTCTCAAGAAAATCCTTCATTGTCCTTCTGTTCGTTTCCTCAACCATTCTAAGGAAATATCCAAGCTCAACTCCATGAGGATGAGGCTTTATCTCCTTTGGAGGCTCAGGCATCTTCCTT
>CAZUOK010000108.1:0-1567 GCA_964622145.1 Candidatus Woesearchaeota archaeon
ATTTTAGAGCATCATAATTGTAAATATTAACTACAGTAACATTTTGAGCTTTCAATAATTCCTGAGGAATTGGCAGGTGTATGTCGATATAGTTAAGATCATCATCCAAGGCGCAAGATGCATGTGGAGGTATTAGGAGATTTTTTAGAAGAGTCATAAAGAGGGGTTCATCCTCCTCAATTTCAAAGTCTATAATATAACCCATCTTATCAAAGTATTTTGCCTTTTTCATAAACTTCCCCTCTCCAGGGTTCAAAAATGATAAAAGCTCAAAAGGAAAAGATTTACCACATTGCTGTTAGATCTGAGAATATGACTCCTGCAATCCTTTTAAAGAGCTTCTTGATATCATCCTTTAGACCCTCCCTGTAACTTGGCTTTAGAAGAACCCTCTCCATACTTATATTGAGGACCGAAATCTTCTTTTTTCTTTCGGCGATAAATTTATTATGGATAATAGGAAAAGGAATAAGTTCTACATAATCTTTGCATATCCAGGGGTCTCAGGATTTCTACATGTAGGCCATCTGAGATCCTATACATATCCTGATATCATAGCAAAATACAAAAAATTGAGGGGATATGATGTTTTCTTCCCTGTTGGACTCCACGCAAGCGGTCTTCCAACAATTGCATTTTCTCTAAGAGTGAAAAGAAGAGATCCAGCAATAATAAATCACTTAAAGCAGCATGGGGTTGATGAGGAAACAATAAAGAAGCTTGAAGATCCATATTTTGCACTAAAATTCTTTGGGAAGAAGTACATTGAGACCTGGAAGGCATTGGGGTTTGATATTGATGATGAAGCATTTTGTACAACGGTAGATGAAGGATACAAGAAATTTATAAGGTGGCAGATGAAAAAGCTTGAAGAAAAGGGGTATTTAGTCCAAAAACCACATTATTCTCCATATTGTCCAAACTGTGGACCTGTAGCGGTTGATCCATCAGAAACAGATTTATCAAAAGGAGGAGATGCAAAGGTAATTGAAGTAACAATTGTAAAGGCAAAAACAAACAATTATACTATTCCAATATCAATAACAAAGGAGAACAAATTGGAGAAGATAATAATATCGAAGGGAAGGTATGTATTAATGAAAGTAAACGGAGAAAAATGGATTGTAAATAAAGAGAGTTCAAAAAAATTTGAATGGCAGAAGAATGGGAAAATAATTGGAGAAGTAAAAAATTTAGAGAAAATACTTAGCGAAAAAATCTTTGTTAATGGAATTAGAATCCCCACTGAATACTCAGAAGGAGAATCCTGGTTTGGATCTGGAATAATTGGAATAACATCAGAAGAGAAATTTGAATACAAGGAAAAGGAAAAAATACTTGATTTTGATAGAGAAGTAGTTTGTAGATGTAAAGCAAGAGTCTATATAAAGCCTGTCCCAAATCAGTGGTTCATAAGATATTCGGATCCTGAAGTAAAGAAAAAAGCAAAGGAATGGATAAAAAAGATGGTAATAAAGCCTGAAAGGTATAAGAGGGATTTAATAGAGCATATAATTGACTGGTACAGGGATAGAGCGTGCACAAGAAAGGGAAGATGGCTTGGAAC
>CAZUOK010000109.1:0-1531 GCA_964622145.1 Candidatus Woesearchaeota archaeon
GTCGCGATAGGAACATAATTACAATAGCGATTGCGGATGCCTTTTCAGATGCCCTTGGAATTATTCCTCTTTGCAATATATCAGAAGTTTTGGATATTAATTTCCTTCCAAGAAGGAAAATTTTAGCAAATTTTTCCCTTCTAATAGGAACTCCCAAAGAGCTACTCTTCTAATTTCTTTTCCACTTATTTCAAAGTTTTCTCCTTCATCCCATGTTATTACAAAAAGATTTTTTGTCTTTAATTCCTTACCAACTTTAACAAGATTCTCTAGCTCTCTTTTGTAATTTTCCTCTGTGATCTCATAAGTAACTTGCAGAAGGTATTTCTTCTTCTCATCCGTAATGACAAAGTCAACTTCTCCATAGGGATCTCTGTGATAAAATACTTCCAATCTTGGTATTTCATTCTTCCATCTCAATACCTCCAAAAATACTGCTGTTTCCATAGCTTTTCCAATATCCCATCTGAGGATCAAGGAAGTATCACAGGTGTACACTTTCTTAGGCCATGAAGTCCTTACATGAATCTTCTCAGAGTATTTTTCCAAGAAGAAAAAGACAGCAGTGTCTTGTATTTTATCAACATATTCGTAAACAGTATCCTTTGAAACCTTTATTCCAGCCCCACTAGCCTTATCAAACAAAGACTTTACAGATATCTCTCTTGGAGAATCCTTCAATAAACTTATTGCCATAAATCTTGCTAAAGAGATGTTCTTAAGTCTATATCTCTCCACAAAATCTTTGTAAACAATTTTCTCAATATATTCTTGGATCCACTTCCTTTTAGGAACTTTTTCCAGGACAAGTTCAGGAAATCCTCCTTCTCTTAGGTAATCTCTAAGCAAAGATTTTATTTTTGATCTTTCATCTTTAGTCATCAGCTTTTCCAGCTTGTGCTTTCTTGCTCTCAAAAATTCCTTGAAGGAAAAAGGTAAGAGTAGATAACTTATGCTCCTTCCCCTTAGTTGGGTTGCAATTTCTTTCGACAAAAGCTTTGAGGAGGAACCTGTTACAACAATTTCGTATTTCTTTAAGTTGTAAAGACTCCGAACTGCTACTTCCCAATTCTTTACATTTTGTATCTCATCAAGGAGAACCCTTTTTGGTTCCTTCCCAAAAAGCTCTATGTAAATTCTTAAGATATTCCTTATCTCTTTAAAGGAAATTCCATAAAGCCTATAATCATCGAAGTCTATGTATACAGAGTTATCCTCTTTGAGAGAGTAAAGGAGAAATGTCTTCCCGGATCTTCTAGGTCCATATATAGTGGTTATAAAGTCTTTACTAGGACTTATTCTGAGATCCCTGGGTATCATCTCAAAGGAAACTTTCTGGTATTCAATCAAAAAATCCTCGATATCTCTCCTATCCATAACGTATATATCCTCCCTTAACCTTTTAAATATTTCCTTCCAAGAAGGAAAATTTCTATAGAAATTTTCCCTCAGCCAAGTCCCTCTTCATCATCCATCAGTTCCTGCTGGATTCATCACCAAGTTTCAGAATTGAGACTAATCTTTATAAAGA